>JACQFK010000196.1 GCA_016200125.1 Planctomycetota bacterium | reverse complement strand
GTTTCGGTCCCGGCGATGTATTCGCCGTGTCCGATACGATCACAATTCTGCATTACGACGGAGTGAACTGGGTCCACGTCGCACCGTGAAAATGCGGGCGGAAGAGGGGAAGCTGGCGCCTCAAAGGGCGCTGAAGGGGGTGATGCTCGGCCGGGTGAGCCGGTCGAAGTCCCCACAGGCCATCCGGATCGCGTCCTCCTGCGAGTCCACAGGGTGGGCGCCGTGAACGCGGAGCCAAGTACCGCTTGACCTCCCGGGAGGGCCTCCCTATAATCTCCCTTCCTATGGCACATAAGAAAGGCGGCGGCTCGTCCAAGAACGGCCGCGACTCCAAGTCCAAGCGGCTCGGCATCAAGGTCGGCGACGGCCAGTCGATCCGCGCGGGCGGCATCATCGTCCGGCAGCGCGGCGCCCGCTGGGTCGAGAACCGCAACGTGGGGACCGGCCGCGATTTCACGCTCTTCAGCCTGGTCGACGGCAAGGTCAAGTTCGAGTCGGGCCGGCGCATCAGCGTCTATCCCGGCGCCGCCGCCCCGGCGGCTCCCGTGGCCGCGGCGCCCAAGGCGGCGCCCGCGAAACCCGCCCCCACGCCCGCTCCCGCCAAGAAATCGTAGTTGGAAGGATCGCGAGAGACCCATGATGAGGACGTCGGAGAACCTGGGCCTCGCGCTGCTCCTTACGAAGGGGAACCGCTAGAGTCTCTAGCCGGTTCCCCCCGACAAGCCCGCGAGCCCGTATAAACTCTGAGGACTGTCATGCGGAAAATCATCGTCTTCGATACGACCCTGCGCGACGGCGAGCAGTCGCCCGGCTTCTCGATGAACGTCGCCGAGAAGGTCTCCCTCGCCGAGCAGATCTCGCAGCTGGGCGTCGACGTCATCGAAGCCGGCTTCCCGATCGCCTCCAACGACGACTTCGAGGCCGTGCGCCAGGTCGCCAAGGCCGTGAACGGCCGCTCCTCGGTCGCCGCCCTCTGCCGGACCAAGTACCAGGACATCGACCGCGCGGGCGAGGCCTTCAAGGGCGCCCAGCGCGCGCGCATCCACACCTTCATCGCGACGAGCGACCTCCACCTCCAGCACAAGCTCAAGATGACCCGCGACGAGGTGGTCGAGACCGCCGTCGCCGCGATCAAGCGGGCGCGCAAGTACACGGACGACGTCGAGTTCTCCGCCGAGGACGCCACGCGGAGCGACCGCGACTACCTCTGCCGCGTCGTCGAGGCGGTGATCAAGGCCGGCGCGACGACGGTGAACCTGCCGGACACGGTGGGGCACACGGTCCCCTGGGAGTACTCCGCGATCATCAAGGACGTCCTGACCCGGGTGCCGGGCGCCTCCGGCATCGTCATCTCCGTCCACTGCCACAATGACCTCGGCCTCGCGGTCGCCAACTCGCTCGAGGCGATCCGCGCGGGCGCCGGGCAGGTCGAGTGCACCGTCAACGGGATCGGCGAGCGGGCGGGCAACGCCGCGCTCGAGGAGATCGTGATGGCGCTCAAGCACCGCCAGGCGGACTTCGACGACGACACGGGCGTGCGCACCGAGGAGATCATCCCCACGAGCTCCATGCTGGTCGAGATCACCGGCGTCCCCGTCCAGCCCAACAAGGCGGTGGTGGGCTCGAACGCCTTCGCCCACGAAAGCGGCATCCACCAGCACGGCGTGATGGCCAAGCAGGAGACCTACGAGATCCTCCGGCCCGAGTCGGTCGGCGCCAACAGCCGGCTCCACCTGGGCAAGCACTCCGGGCGCCACGCCTTCCGGCGCAAGCTGGTGGACCTCGACGTCGACCTGGACGAGGCCTCCTTCGAGGCGGCCTTCCTGAAGTTCAAGGAGCTCTGCGACCGCGTCAAGAACGTGACGGACGACGACATCCGCCAGCTCGCCGGCGTCAGGGGCGAGGCGGCCCACGCCGGGCCCTTCATCCTGGAGCACCTCCAGTTCACCAGCGGCACGGACATCGTCTCCCACGCCACGGTGACGATGAAGGTCTACGAGGAGACGGTCATCCGCTCCGCCTGGGCCTACGGCCCGATCGAGGCGGCCTGCAAGGCGATCGACCAGGCCTGCGCGATGACGGGCAAGCTGCTCGACTACACGGTGAAGGCGGTCTCGGCCGGCAAGGACGCCGTGGGCGAGGTGCGCGTGACCGTGGAGCACGAGACCCTCAAGGCCGAGGGCCGGGCGTCGAGCGTGAACGTCGTCGAGGCGAGCGCCCGCGCCTACGCGCAGGCCCTGATCAAGCTCGCGAAGATGACGGGCAAGATCGTCGCGACGAAGTAGCTCCGCCCCCTACACGCGCCGCATGATCCGTGTCGTGTTCTCCAGCCCCAGCAGCTCGAACACCTTCGCGATGAGGGCGCGCATGCCGGCGCCCTTCGAGAGGAACTCGTCGGCGCCCAGCTCCAGGAGCCTCGCCTCGAGGTTGGGGTGCTGCTTGATCGCGTCGCGCGTGTGCGCGGAGTAGACCACCATTTTCATGCGGCGGTCGCGCTGCGTCTGGATGGCGGCGAGCACGTCGTCGCCCGTGATGTCGGGGAGCATGAAGTCGATCAGGCAGAGGTCGGGCTTGTAGCTTTCGGCCATCATCACGCCGTCGCGGCCCCAGGTGGCGAACTTGGCTTCGATGCGGGGGTCGCGTTCGAGCTCCAGCTTCATGATGTTGGCGAAGTTGATCTCGTCGTCGATGATCAGCACGCGGCGCTTGCGCAGGCCGGTGTTGAGCGGGGTGTTGCGGGAACGGCGCAGGTAGAGGTCGAGCTCGGCGTTGGACAGGTGGTATTCGCCGGTGTTCTGGAGGAAGCTGGCCTGGAGGAGGCCGTCCTTGATGGCGCAGCGCAGCTCGTCCTCGGAGACGCCGGCGAGCCGGGCGGCCTCGGGAAGGGTGTGGGTCTTCTTGCCGTCGTCCATGCGGGGCTCTCCAAGTCGCCTGCTGAAAGTATACCCCGAAAAGGTGCGCGTTACTATGCATATGAAATGCATTCCGGGCGCGGACTTGCCTTTTTCCAACCAGTGGGTATAATCCCGGCGGAGAGGGGGCACGCCGAAACAGGCAGGCCTCCAGGCACAAATTGAGGCCCATTTGAAGCAGAAGCCACCCAAGCGCGCTCTGCCACGGAAGGAGGGGGAATCCATGGGCGGTACGTCTCCAGCCAGGAAGGAAGTCCCGGCTCCCGAGTTGAAAAAGGTCAAGCAGGCCGTCGTCCACCGCGTCAGCGCGGAGGACATGGCCAAGAAGCAGCGCGAGATCTCCGTCTCGGAGTTCTTCGCCAAAAACCGCCACCTCCTGGGCTTCGACAGCCCCCGCAAGGCCCTCCTCACGGCCGTCAAGGAAGCCGTCGACAACTCCCTCGACGCCTGCGAGGAGGCCCGCATCCTCCCCGAGATCGAGGTCAAGATCACGGTCGCCAACGGCCTCAAGCACGCCGAGCCCAAGCCCGAGGACAAGCCCTCCTCCGCCAAGGCTGCGGAGGGCAAGCCGGCGCCCAAGGCCGACGCCAAGGAGGGCGACAAGCCCGCCGTCGAGGGGCCGAAAACCCCCTCCGCCGCCCAGGCGGAGCGCTTCATCGTCTCCGTCACGGACAACGGCCCGGGCATCGTCCCCGAACAGATCGGCCGCATCTTCGCCAAGCTGCTCTACGGCTCCAAGTTCCACCGCCTGCGCATGAGCCGCGGCCAGCAGGGCATCGGCATCTCCGCCGCGGGCCTCTACGGCCAGCTCACCACCGGCAAGCCCGTCCGCGTGACTTCCAAGTTCAACGAGAAGAAGCCGGCGCGCTACGTCGAGATCACGATCGACACCGCGAAGAACGAGCCCCGCGTCCTCGCCAACCGCGAGGCCACGGACTGGGAGGCCGCGCACACCGGGACCCGCGTCGCGATCGAGCTCGAGGGCCGCTACCAGAAGGGCCGCACCTCGGTCGACGAGTTCCTGGAGCAGACCTCGGTCGCCAACCCGCACGCGAAGATCATCTACGTCAATCCCGAGGGGCAGCGGACCGTCTTCGAGCGGATGGTCGCCGAGCTCCCCGCGGCGCCGCGCGAGATCAAGCCGCATCCCTACGGCATCGAGCTCGGTGTCCTGATGAAGATGCTCCAGGACACCAAGAGCCACTGGGTGGGCGGCTTCCTCTCGAGCGACTTCTCCCGCGTCTCCCCCGCCACCGCGGCGGAGATCTGCAAGAAGGCGGGGCTCGACCCCAAGGCCCTCGTCCGCAAGGTCCACGGCGACACGGCGGAGAAGCTCTACAAGGCGATCCAGCAGACGCCGCTCATGAACCCGCCCACGGACTGCCTCTCGCCCATCGGCGAGAAGGCGATCCTCGCGGGCCTCTACAAGCAGATCAAGGGCGACTTCTACACGGCGGTGAGCCGCCGCCCCGCCGTCTACCGCGGCAACCCCTTCGCGATCGAGGTCGGCCTCGCCTTCGGCACCGGCCAGGCCGGGATGCAGCAGAGCATGGCGGAGCAGGAGGAGGCGGTCCCCCTCGCCGAGGGCGAGGAAAAGGAAGGGGAGAGCGAGGTCCAGATGGCCCGCGTCATGCGGTTCGCCAACCGCGTGCCGCTCCTCTACCAGCCGGGCGCCTGCGCGGTCACCAAGTCGGTGATCGAGACCTCCTGGCGAAACTACGGCCTCACGCAGCCGCGCGGCGCGCTGCCCCAGGGCCCGATCGTGATCTTCGTCCACATGGCGTCGGTCTGGGTGCCCTTCACCAGCGAGTCCAAGGAGGCCGTCGCCGACTACGACGAGATCCGCAAGGAGATCCGCCTCGCGCTCAACGAGGCGGGGCGGCGCCTCTCCGGGTTCATCCGGAAGCGGGAGCGCGCGGCCCTCGAGCTCAAGCGCCGCGACGTCTTCGAGGCCTATATCGAAGAGGTCGCCGAGGCCTGCAAGCGCCTGAAGAAGGGCAGGCTCGACGCCGAGGACCTGAAGAAGCGGCTCACGAAGATCGCCAAGGAGGTCACGGGCGGCGACAAGACCGACGAGATCCTCAAGAAGAAGGACAAGCAGGAGGAGCCCGCCGGAGAGTCGACCATCATCATCACGCCGGAAGGCGCCCAGGGCGCGGTGCCCCAGGCGCCCGCGGCCCCGGCCGCCGAAGCCGCGGCGCCGGTCGAGGACAAGGGCACGAAGCGGGCCAAAGCCGCCGTCGAGAAGAAGCCGGCGAAAAAGGAGAAGGGTCATGGCAAAGGAAAGCGTTGAAGACCGCCTGATCGGTCTCGCCGACGTCGTCATCGAGTCCGCGAAGAAGAGGAAGGATCCGGAGTTCCAGATCCCCGTCCGCGCGCTCTCGAACGTCGAGTTCAACGTCAAGAAGCGCCTGATCATGATGAAGAGCGCCACCACGGGGCGCTCCTTCTTCAACCTGGGCATGGCCCGCAAGTTCATGCAGACCATGCTGGTGGGCGACGCCCTCGCGGAGCTCCAGCGGGCGGACCTGACCACCTCGCTCCGCGAAATCTACTACCGGACCAAGCACACGCTGAAGGATTCCAACGAGAACACCTTCGACGGCCAGGACGAGAGCGATCCGATCATCGAGGACCTCGAGGTGACCCTGGAGGCGCTGCGCGAGGAGCTGCACGTCGCGGCCGAGGGCCGCGGCTCCATCGTGGGCAACGTCACGCTCGTCGACAACGGCGACACCATCGACTGCACCCGCGCCGGCAAGGCCGGCCACACGGTGCCCTCCATCGTCGAGGAGCCCGGGATCCGGATCAAGAAGTGCAGCGCCGACTTCATCCTCCTCATCGAGAAGGCGACGCAGTTCAACCGCCTGTCCGAGGACAAGTTCTGGAAGAAGCACAACTGCGTGCTGATCACCGGCAACGGCC
>JACQFK010000195.1 GCA_016200125.1 Planctomycetota bacterium | reverse complement strand
CGCCGTCGCGACCACGGGCACGATCTCCGCGGAGGTCTTCTTCTCCGCCTCCGCGACGGCGGTGGAGACGGCCTTGCGGTCCTCTTCCTGGAACAGCTTCGACGCTACCATTCGCCCGTCGCGCCTCCGCCGCCCGAGAAGCCTCCGCCGAAGGAGCCGCCGCCGAAATCACTGCTGTCGCTGCCCGAACTGGAGGAATCCCCGCCGAACGACGAGGACGGCGGCGGCGCGCTGGGCGTCGACGAGTCGGTGTGCCGGCTGAGCGAGTTGCCGATCATGCTGCCCAGCGCGCCGCCCAGCAGGCCGCCGCCGAAGCTCGATCCGAATCCGCCGCCCCCGCCGTAGTAGCCGCCGCCGTAGGGGCCCCTCGAGCCCCACGAGGAGACGCCGCCCCCGCGGAGCATCCGCGAGATGACCATCACGACCACGATGCCGACGATGATGATCAGGATCACGCGCCAGCCTCCGAAGGCGAAGGTGCCGCTCTGCGGAGCCTGCGGGGGCGCGCGGGGGGCTGCCGGCGGCGTGTTCACCCGCGGAGCCGCCCCGCGGGAAGGCACGGCGTCGAGCGCGATCTGGTACAGGCCGCGGGTGCCCTCCAGGATGCCCTTGCTGTAGTCCCCCTGCTTGAACTTCGGGATGATCCGCTCGGTCATGACGCGCTTGGCGTCCTCGTCCTTGCGCCGCGCCCAGCTTCCGCCGAGCTCGATGCGCGCCTTCTTGTCGCCCGGCGAGACCAGGAGGAGCATCCCGTAGTTCCAGTCCTCGTAGCCCACGCCCCACTCCGACATCAGGTTGAGGGCGTAGCGCTCGATCGGCCAGCCCCCCGCGCCGTAGGCCGCGAGCGAGGGGATCGTGACGACGACGATCGGCGCCTTCTTCTTGGTGAGCACCTCGTCGCAGAGGATGCGGATCTCCGCCGCCTCGTCGGGCTTGATCAGCTTCGCCTCGTCGAGGATGAATTCCCGCGGGCCCGGCCGCGCCGGATACTTGACGTCGTCCGGGCTGAACGGCGCCGCGAGGACCAGAACGGCCGTCAAAAGGGTGTTCATGTCGGTCTGACTGTTTCCGTCCCCCGATGTTACTTCGATTCAGCCTCGCGCGCCACCTGATCCACGCGGTCCGCGAGCGCGACGATGTCCGACTCGTCGGTGAAGGGGTTCTGGATCACGAGGCGCAGCCAGACCTCGCGGCGCACGACCGCGCGGGTGATGTAGAAGTCGCCGTCGAGCACCAGCTTTTGCCGGATCCGGTCCTGCAGCGCGGAGTCCTTGCCGCAGCGGAACAGCAGGATGTTCGACTGGGGCGGGCCGAAGCACTCGAAGCCCTTTCGCGCGGAGAGCAGTTCGTGATAGCGGCGGGTCTGCTCGAACAACTGCTCCACGTGGGCCGCCATCCCCGCCTCTCCGACGGCGGCGAGATTGAAGAACAGCTTCAGGCCGAGCGGGGCTTTCGTGCACTCGAAGGTCTTCTGCGAGAGATCCTCGCCGGGCTTCTCGCCCTCGCTGTAGAGATAGGGCGCGTGCTGCTCGAAGGTCCCTTCCAGCGACGCCTTGTCGCGGAACAGCGTCGCGCAGGCCAGCACGGAGGTCCCCATCAGCTTGTGTGTGTCCCAGACGAGCGAGTCCGCCAGCTCGATGCCGTCGACCGCCGGCCGGGTCCGGGGCGAGACAAGCGCGGCCGCCGCGTGGGCGCCGTCGACGTGGAGCCAGAGCCCCTCGTCCCAGCAGAACCGCCCGATTTCGCGCAGGGGGTCGATGGCGCCGTTCGCCGTCGCGCCCGCGTTGGCGACCACCGCGAGGACCTCGCGGCCCGCCGCCGTCTGCTCGGCGAAGAGGCGCTTGAGGGCCTCGACGTGCATCCGGAGCGCGCCGTCGACCGGCACCTTCACGACGTTCTTGCGGCCGACGCCGAGGATCGCCGCCGCCCGCTCCACCGAGTAATGGGCGATGTCGGAGGCGAAGATCACGAAATCGGGCGGCATGCCGTCGTCCCAGCTCTCCGGGAGGATGCGGGCCCGCGCGGCGAGGAGCGCCGTCAGGTTGCCCAGGCTGCCGCCGTGGGTGAGGATGCCGTCGCCTTCCGCCCAGGCGAGCCTGCGCAGCATCCAGCGGACGATCCCCTTCTCCACGGCCGTGCCGGCCGGCCCCATCTCGTAGACGGCCATGCCGTTGTTCGCCACGCCGGTCAGAAGATCGGCGAGGATCGACGGGATCATCGGGACGGCGACCTGGTGGCCCAGGTAGCGCGGATGCCGCAGGTGGTTGCAGTTGGCCAGGAAGGCGCGGGCCGCCTCGGCCAGGTCGGAGTTCCCCTCCGACACCCGGCGCTCGAAATCGATCTCCTTGAGGATCTCCTCGACCGGCTTCTGGACCAGGACCTTGCCCGCGCGGGCCCGGGTGGACTCCAGCTCCGCGACGATGACGTCGCGGATCCGGTCGGCGTTCTCGCGGAAATAGGCGGCGTCGTAGACGCGGTCGTTCATGGAGCGTGGATTAAACCCGGTCGGGGCGGCCGGGCCAAGAACTACCCGTCAGCGCGGCCGGGCGCGGAAATCCATGGGCGGACGCTCGGTCAGGACGATCTTGAGCTCGGTCTCCTTCTTCTTCTGGAGCGCCTTCAGGCTGATCGTGCTCCCGGGATTGACCTCGGCGACCTTGAAGAACATGTCGTTCTGTCCCGCGACGGGCTTGTCGTTGAACTCGACGATGACGTCCCCCCGGCGGAGCCCCGCCTTGTCGGCCGGGGAGCCGGCCTCGACGAAGTCGACGAAGACGCCGCGCGCCGCCTTGAGGCCGACGTCCTTCAGGAGATCGTCCATCGAGGAGATCCCGTAGGTGGCGACCGTCTGATCGAGGTCCATGGGCCGGATGCCGAGGTAGCCGCGCCGCACGTGCCCGTACTTCTGGAGCTGGTCGCTGACGAACTTGACCAGGTTCGAGGCGATCGCGAGCCCCACGCCGTCGCTGCCGCGCGTCTCCGAGACGATGGCGGCGTTGATCCCGATGAGCTCGCCCTGGATGTTGACGAGGGCGCCGCCGGAGTTGCCGGGATTGATCGGGGCGTCGGTCTGGATGAAGTCCTGGTAGGGCTGCGACAGCTGCGCGTGGCGGTGCTTCGCGCTCACGGTTCCGAAGGTCACCGAGTGGCTGTAGCCGAAGGGGCTGCCGATGGCCAGGCAGAGGTGGCCGGTGCGGACCTTGTCGGAATCGGCGAAGCGGATGGGGGACAGCGCAAGGCCCTTCGGATCGATCTTGAGGAGCGCGAGGTCGGTCTCCGAGTCGGTGCCCTGGACCTTGGCCGCGAACTCGCGGCCGTCCGAGAAGCGGACGCGCAGCGTCTGGCGCCGGCCCTCGGCGTCCACGACGTGATGGTTCGTGATGATGTGGCCCTCGGCGCTGACGATCACGCCCGAGCCGATGCCCTGCGACTCCCAGAGGTCGCCCCGCGCGCCGACCTGCGTGGTGATGTGGACCACCGAGGGGCTGACGGCCTCGGCGACGGAGGCGAGCGCGTCCTGGAAGGCGGACAGGTCCCCGGAGATCATCGGCCGGTCCGCCGCGACCGCGGCCGGGCCCGGCGAGCGGTCGAAGGCGCGGCCCAGCCCCATCCCCGCGGCGACGCCGCCGGCGAGGAAGGTGGCCACGAGGCCCGAGCGGATCCACGCGTTCATCGGCTACTCGTCCTTCTTCACCGACGTCTTCACCTTGACGGTCTCCCGCTTTCCTCCGCGGAGCAGCTCGACGTCGAACTCCGGCTTGCCGAGCGCCGTGAGCACGTCGGCGCGGAACTGCCAGCGGTCGGCGATGCCCTTGCCTTCGAGCTTGAGGAGGATGTCGTGCTCCTTGAGGCCGGACTTCTCGGCGATCGAGCCGGGCTTCACCTCGGTGACCAGCACGCCCTCGTTCTCCTTGAGCGACAGCTGGTCGCGGAGCGTCTCGCCGATCTCCTGGACCTTGACGCCGAGCTCGCGGCCGCCGGGGAGGGGCGCCTGGCGCGGAGGCTGTTCTTGCGGAGGCGCGTTCGGCGGCAGACGGAAGGGCCGCCGGCGGCCCAGCTCCTCCAGCAGCTTCTGCATCTCCTCGTCGAAGGGCTGGTCGAGCCCCGGGACCGGCCCGAGGCCGGGTATCCCCTTCTTGAGGCTCTTCCACCACTCGTCGAAGTCCTCCTGGGGGACCGCCTTCCCCTCGCCGCCCAGGTGGCGGCCCAGGTCGTACTTCTTGACCAGGTCGGGATGCTTCTGCCGGAACTCCGTCCCGCTCGCCGCGGAATAGAGCTTCGAGGTCTTCTTCCCGTCCTTGTCCTCTTCGCTCACGGAGAGCTCGACCTTGCCGTCGTTCCTCACCCGCAGCGTGATCCCCTTGGCGGAATCAAAGACGAGGAGCTTCGTGTTCTCGACGTCCAGCTTCTGGGGCTCTTGGAGGGCCAGCATCGACAGGAGCAGCAACACCGACATCATTGCCTCCTCATCATTTCTGCGGATCCAGCTCGAGCTGCGTCTCCGCATCGCGGGGCTCGCGATTGCGGAGGAACACCAACTTGACGCGGACGGGCTCCTCGATCCCTGCGATCCGCCACTGGAGGGCCTCGAGATCCTTGACCGGCTTGCCGTCGAAGGAGACCAGGATGTCGCGCGCGGCGAGACCCGCCTTCCGGGCGGGGGAATCGCGCTCGACGCGCGCCACCTCGGCGCCCACGCCCGCCTCGAGGCCCAGCTGGGACCTCGCGGCGTCGCTGAGCGGAAGCAGGCTCGCGCCCAGCCAGCCGCGGACCATCTTGCCGTGCTTGATGATGCGGTCGGCCGAGAACTTTACCCAGGCGGCCGGGACCGCGAAGGCCGGCGCGGGGACCACCTTCTCGTCGCCGTTCTCGACCGCGCCCGCCGAGTGGACGAGGCCGAGGAGGCGGCCCGCGGAATCGGCCACGAAGGCCCCGCAGTCGCCCGGCAACACCGCCGCGGTCATCTGGAGCATGTTCTCGTACTTGCGGCCGCGCACCAGGATCGAGCGCCCGATGCCGCCGATCGTGCAGAAGGAGGAGCAGGAGGGCATGCCGAGCGCGTTGCCCACGACGATGGCCGAGGTGCCCGTCTTGCAGGCCTCGGCCGAGAAGGCCGCGGGCAGGAGCTCCTTGGCGGAGATCTTGAGGACCGCGATGCCGGTGCGGCGGTCGGCGTCCACCCGGTCGGCCGCGTAGGCGTGGTCCCCCACCGTCACGCGGATCTCGAGGGCCTGGTCGAGGCCGGAGGCGTCGGTGACGACGTGACCCTCCTTCGAGTAGATCACCCCGGAGAAGACGAGGTCGTCCGCCTGGACCTTGACCACGGAGGGGCGGACCTTCTCGACGACGGCGGAGATTTCCTTCTCCAGCTTCCGGAGCGTGCTCTCTTCCTTATCCTGGGCGAAGAGCGCGAGGGTCAGAACGAGGAGCGGAGGGGAGAACACAACTCTGTCCTAGAAATCCTTCGCAGCGCCGGCCGGCATCGACTCCACCCGGGGGAGATAGTAATTCCCGTCGAGCTCGACCCGGGGGGCGGGCTGACGGGGCTGGGGGCGCAGGAAAAGGCGGGGCAGATTCGGCGCAGGCGTCAGGTTGGCGGGCTGGACGGGGCTGACGCCGTGAACGGGCGCGAGCGCGCTCATCGAAGGAGCCGCATGAGGCGCCTCGCGGCGGTCGACGACATGGATCACGAATCCGATCGCGATGCCCACCAGCGTGACCGCGGCGTAGCGGAGCCCGGCATCGAACCAGGGGATCCGGTTCGCGGCCTTCTGGGGGAAGAGGTCGGCGCGGACCGCGCTCCAGAGCGACTTGAAGGTGCCCGCCGGCGCGGTCCCCTCGCGGAGCGTCGCCAGGTTGGCCCTCATCTCGCGGCACTGGTCGAGCTCGCGGGCGCAGGCGGCGCAGACGGCCACGTGGGCCTCCACGGCGGCGCGCTCGCTGTCGTACGACTCGCCGCCCGCGTAGAAGGGCAGCTGGTCGCGGATCTCCTCACATCCCATGGCTCGACGTCACCTCCTGTAGCCGAATTCTATACGCTGGAGGGGGGCGGGTGTTAGGGAATGAGATGGAGGGATCCCGCCCTAGTAGTTGACGTCTGAGTCGTCCCCGATTTCCACGCCTTTGCCCTCCCAGATGGCCCGGAAGAGCTTGCGGGCGCGGTGGAGGCGCCAGCGGACCGTGGCGTTGGTGCAGCCCACGATCTCGGCGATCTCCTCGCAGGAGAAGCCCTGGATGTCGCGGAGGGTGAGGACCGCCTTGTACTTGGGCGGCAGGCGGTCGAGCGCGACGTGGACGCGCGCGCGGGTCTCG
>JACQFK010000194.1 GCA_016200125.1 Planctomycetota bacterium | reverse complement strand
GCCAGCGCATGGGCCTCCTCAAGCACAAGAACGCCGACGAGGACCTGTCCGACGTCGAGCGCAAGATGCTCGACCACGAGCTCGCGATCGCCGAGGAGCTGCAGGCGAACCTGCTGCCCCGCAAGGTCCCCCAGATCCCCGGCTACGACGTCTCCGCCTACTACCGCCCCTCGCGCGAGGTCGGCGGCGACTACTACGACTTCATCGAGATCGACGCCGACCACCTCGGCATCCTCGTCGCCGACGTGTCGGGCAAGGGCATTCCGGGATCGATCGTGATGACCGAGACCCGCGCGCTCGTGAAGAGCGAGGCGGTCCGCACCCTCTCCCCCGCCGAAACCCTCACGCGCGTCAATCGCGTCCTCTACCACGACATCAAGCGCGGCATGTTCGTCACGGTCTACTACGCGATCCTCCAGCTCCAGAAGGCCGTCCTGACCTGCGTCTCCGCCGGCCACAACCCCATGGTCCTCTGGCGCAAGGCCTCCAACACCTGCCACCTCGTCAACCCCAACGGCCTGGCGCTCGGCATCGACAAGGGGCCGCTCTTCGAGAAGACCCTCAAGGAGCAGAAGATCCAGCTCTTCAAGGGCGACCGCTTCGCCCTCTACACCGACGGCGTCATCGAGTCCATGAACCGCAACAACGAGCAGTTCGGCCAGAACCGCTTCTACCTCCGGGTGAAGCAGCTGGCGGACAAGAGCTCGAGCGAGTTCCTCTCCCTCCTGGTGACCGAGCTCGAGGCCCACCAGGGCGACGCGCCGCAACACGACGACATCACCATCGTCACCGGCCGCACCGTGGTCGAGGAGGACGCCCCCGCCGCCCCCGCCACCGAGGGATAGCCTTAGATCCCGGAACTTTGGTGTAATACAGCCCGCCATGGCCGACTCCGACGAATCCCGGCGGATCACGATCTCTCCCGCGCGCGACGAGAGCGCGGCCGTCATCATCGGCAGCCTCGTCGCCCTCGCGATCGACGTGCTCGTCTACGCCGGGATCGCGGTCCACACGCTCCTCTGCCGCCGGAGGTACGGGAAGTACGTCGACGACATGGAGCTCACCGACCTCTCGCTGCCCGTGCAGTTCTTCATGATGACCCCCGGCCCGATCTACGCCGCGGGCTTCCTGCTCGTCGTCGTCGGGCTCATCCTGAAGGAATGCGCGATCGAGCGGAAGGACGTGGCGCTCAAGATCAACCTCTTCGCGCTCGCCCTGGCCGCCTTCCTCTTCGTCACCTTCCTCTGGACGGTCCAGTTCCACTTCGACGCGATGATCCTGGGATGAACAGCGGGAAGAAGTGGGTCCTGGGCCTCCTCGCGCTGGGCGCGGCCGCGGGGCTCGTCGCCGTCACGTACTGGAAGCGGCCCGAGAACAGCGTCCGCTGGTCCTTCACCCAGATCCACACGTCGCTGGTCCGCGGCAAGAAGGAGGCGGCGGCCCGCTTCCTGGCGCCGCGCGTGACGTGGAACGGGAAGGAGATGTCCTCCGCCGAATTCCTCGCCGCCTACACCCTGCCCTCCGAGGCGGACGAGATCGAGACCGCGGTCTGTCCGGTCGCGGCCTCCCACCTCACGGTGACGATGAAGGGGCTGGTCTACTGCTTCGTGTCGGACGGTTCCACCCTGTGGCGACTCCACGCGCTCACGGACAAGAACTGCGCGTGCAAGCCGTAGCGGGTCAGCGGCGTCACCCGACCCACCGCGGCCCGGGAATTCAATTTGAATTGACTCAATGCCGAAACCTGAGTTAGAAATCTAGCTTCGAATCCAACACGGACCGGGGACAGGGTCGTTCTCCTGCTCGGTCGGGGGGAACGATGAAGGAGCAGCAGGATGCTTCCGCTCCCCTCCTTGCGACAGATGGATTCCTCCCAGCTCCACTCGATAGATGATCCATCCCTTTCTTCCCGGAGAGTCCGATGAATGAACCCATTCTGACGGAGGCCCCCGACACGCTGGGCAAGGGGAACTTCATTTCCTTGGGACTCATCTTCTGCGCCGCCATCCTTTTTGGAGGCGTGCATCCGCCGAAGAAGGCCACCGCGTACTACGCGGTCGCGAGCTCATACCATCATCAAGTGAAGCACGAGTCGGACTCCGCGGAGCTCAAGCTGGAGACCGTGTTCAAGGAGCGGCTGGACCACTACAAGGACTTCCTTGGAAAACTGAATTTGAATCTCTTCTATCATCTGATCACCATCGTCGCCGCCATTCTCCTGATGACTCTGCGAAAGGAGGATTTCAAGGTTCCGCTCCTGGATGAGGTGGTCCCGGTCCAGATGGTGTATTACGCACTCCCCGTCTGTTTCATGTACCTGTGGATAAGCTTCGGATACCTCTTCAACGATCTCGTGGCGACGAGAATCTCCCTGTGGCGGATGGCGGAGGTCCTTGAGCCCAACATTGAAGCGGCCCGCAAGACTGCATCCTGGAAGCCGTTCATCTACACGTTCAGCCTTCGCCCCCTCCTTCATGATGGCGCCTACATGGACGGCTGGTTCATGACCTGCGTGCGCCAGTGCAGTTTCAATCCGCACGAGTCTCTCGCCGTCATGGGCGTCATCCGAGTTCTGCTCGTCATCTTCGGAGTGTTCATGGGGATTTCCAACGGATGCATGTTGGGAGTCATCTGGCATGGATCCAGACGATTTGGAACGTCCGGAAATCTGAAGTTACATCGGAGTTACTTCTGGCTCTGCGGGATACTTCTCTTCCTCACCCACGCCGCCTTCTACTGGAGCGGCAATCGAAACTGGCTTCAGGTCGTCGAAATCACGGCGGCCTTCGGCACCCTGTGGATCATCGGCACCTTGATCAAAGCCGAGCGTCGGATGGGTGATGCAGGCAGACGCGCCTGGTTTCCCTGATCATGAAGCAGAGGGGTGCTTCCCGCTAGGGGGTGCTTCGAGAGTGCAGGATCCCCAGGGTCAGCGCGTTGATCGCCGTCGCGTAGACACGGCCGCCTTCGACGCCCCAGCGGTCGACGGGATCCCAGCTGCCGCAGCCGCAGCCGTCCGCGTACTTGCGCTGGTGCGAAACGAGGATGCGGCGGGCGTTCGCGTTCCAGGCGTCCCGGAGCTCCGGGTCGCCGTAGGCCGCCAGGGCGCGCGCGCCGGCATACCAGGCCGTGAAGTCCACGCTCGATCCGCTGTCGTTCCAGCAGGGCAGGCTCCAGCCCAGGCGCCGCGCCGCCTCCCGCACCTCGGGGGCGCCGCGGTCGACGCCCATCCGGAGACGCAACCAGACCGCGCAGGCGGTGAGCCCTTCGTTCCGCTCGAAGCGGCCTTCGGCCTCGCCCCCGCCCGAGCGCCGGTAGGAGGTCTGGTGGGTCCAGTCGCTCGTCGCCTGGCCGAGCGCGCGGCGGATGCCGTCGAGCAGCCGCGGCTCCAGCGTCACGCCGACCTCGGGCGCCGAGCAGGCGATCATCGCCGCCCCCGCCCAGGCCGTCACGCTCGTGTCGTTCTCGCCGTCGCGGAGGCCGTAGCGCCAGGCATAGCCGGGATTGCGCGCCTGCTTCAGGAAGCGCGCGCCCCGCATCGCCCGCGGGCGGAACTCCTCGTCCCCCAGGATCGCGCAGCCCCGCGCGAAGGCCAGGGTCGAAATCGCGTGGCCGTACATGAACTTGCCGGAACTGGGGCCGAAGCAGCCGTCGAGCCCCTGCTGGTCGGCGAGCCACTCGAGGCCCCTCCGCGCGGAAACCTCGAAGCGTCCGCGCATCGGCCCCGACTCCAGGATCGCCAGCACCGCGAGCGCCGTCGCGCCCACGTCGTGCTCATCCGCCCCGCCGCCCGCGCAGACGGCCCCTTCGCAGAGCTGGCCGAAGGAGCGGGCGCTCCACATTCCCTCCGGATGCTGGTGCCGCTTGAGCCACTGGAGGGCAAAGCGCAGGGAGCTCTCGAGCGCGCTCCCGTCGTGGGCCACGTCCATGCGGGGATCCATGAAGGCGTTGGGCGACGAGGCGGCCTCCGGGCGAAGGGAGTCGCCGACCCACAGGCCGGAGAAGGAGAGCGACGCCGTGATCGCGGCGCTCCACAGGAAGGGTCTGCCCGCCAACCGACTCACCCAGCCTCCTCGCGGCCTTCTTCAGAGTCAGACGCCGGCGCCCCGGCGTCCGTGCAGAATCATTATATAGTGAGAGGCTACTTCGGAGGTTCCAGCAGCGCTTTGGCGTCCGCCCCGAAAGCCGTCAGCTCGACCTTCGATCCGCCCGACTCCCGCCTCACCAGGCCTCCCCCCTCGCTCCCCGCGTAGATCGGCGGCACGTCCGGATGCCACAGGGTGACCTCCCGCGTGAGCCGCCCTTCCAGATCCTCGCTGCGGACCGACACCTTGCGCGCCCGCAGCTCGCGACCGCCGACGATGACCGTCTCCTCGCCCGTCTCGCGGCCCGACTCGCCCAGCTTCGCCGGCGGCGCCGCGGCGTTCTGATCGAGGGTCTGCGGCTCCACGGAGGACTTCTCCCCCGCCTTCGAGATCTCCCCGTAGAAGGCCTTGTGCACCACGCCGTCGGGGCCCACGAGCCGCGCGCTCACCTGGCGCGGATCGCCCTCTTCGATGAGCTCGATCCAGACGGAATCGCCGGACGTGCCGACCGCGGCGAGCGTGAACGTGCGGTCGCCCTCCCGGTAGGTCGCCCACTGTCCCGTCCGGAGCTTCGTCACGTCCCCGAAGGGATGGCGGTCGGGCACCCGCGGCGTGACCAGGCGGGGGCGCCGCAGATCCTCCGGCACCCGCTCGACCCGGCTCGCATCGCCGGCGCAGGAGGCGAGCAGCGCCAGGGCGGCGAGCGGCGCAAGGATTCTCACCTCTTCATGGTAAAGTCCGCTCTTGCGCCGGGCAACCCTTTCGTGGTAAACGGGACTATGGCCTCAGAACCCCGCACGTTGGCGGAGTTGTTCACCCAGGGGATCGAGAAGTTTCCGCGGCCCGACCGCTTCCTCCAGAAGACCAACGGGGCCTACCATCCCGTCTCCACCGAGGAGTTCGCCCGGCGCGTCCGGGCCTGCGCGGGCGCCCTCGCCTCGATCGGCATCGCCCGCGGCGACCGCGTCGCGATCCTCTCCTACAACCGGGTTGAATGGGCGATCGCCGACTACGCCTGCCAGCTCCTCGGCGCGGCCGACGTCCCGATCTACTCCACGCTGCCGGCCGATCAGGTCGCCTACATCCTCCAGGACTCGGGATCAAAGGCGGTCTTCGCGGAGAACGCCGAGCAGGTCGCCAAGGTCCGCGGCGTCGTGCCGCATGTCGTCTCCTTCGTCCCGGCCGACGGCGCCGTCTCGTTCGAGGACTTCCTCAAGAAGGGGAAGGACGCCCCGCCCGCGACGGTCGAGCCCGAGGACGTGGCGACGATCATCTACACGTCGGGCACCACGGGCGTCCCCAAAGGGGTGGCGCTGACCCACCGGAACCTCGTCTCGAACACCCTGGCGTCGGCGTCGGCCTTCGACGTCACGCCCGCCGACACGATCCTCTCCTTCCTCCCGCTTTCCCACAGCTTCGAGCGCATCTTCGACTACCTGTTCTTCTCCTGGGGCGCGGCGATCGCGTACGCGGAGCACGTGGACAAGGTTGCGGAGAACCTCCTCGAGATCCGGCCGGCCATCATGGCGGCGGTGCCGCGCTTCTACGAGAAGGTGTACTCGAAGATCAGAAAGTCGGTCGGCGAGCAGAAGCCCTGGAAGCAGGGGCTCTTCGAGTGGGCCCGCGCCGTCGGCGCGACGGCGGGCGAATTCCACCGGCACGGGAAGCGCCCGCCGCCCGGGCTGCGGTTCCGCGTCTGGCTGGCCAACCTGCTCGTGCTGAACAAGCTCAAGGGCCGCGTCGGCGGCCGCATCCGCTTCTTCGTCTCGGGCGGCGGCGCCCTCTCGCGCGACGTCGCGGAATTCTTCTACTCCCTGGGCCTCCCGATCCTCGAGGGCTACGGCCTCACGGAGACCTCGCCCGTACTCTGCGTGAACCGCCTCGGCTCGACGCGCCTGGGCACCGTCGGCCCCCCGATCCCCGGCGTCGAGATCAAGATCGCCGCCGACGGCGAGATCCTGGCCCGCGGCCCCAACATCATGAAGGGCTACTACAACAAGCCGGAGGAGACCGAGAAGGTCATGGTGGACGGCTGGTTCGCCACCGGCGACATCGGCGAGTTCGACGCGGAGGGCTTCCTCAAGATCACCGACCGGAAGAAGGACCTGTTCAAGACCTCGGGCGGAAAGTACATCGCCCCTTCGGTGATCGAGGGCCGGCTCAAGCTCTCCCCTCGCATCCTCAACGCCGTCGTGATCGGCGACGCCCGCAAGTTCCCCTCCGCGCTCATCGTGGCGGCCAAGGGCAGCTCGCGGGAGGAGATCGCCCAGGAAGTGGCCGCTCTGAACGAATCGCTCGCCCACCACGAGCAGATCAAGAAGTTCGAGCTGCTCGAGAACGACTTCACGATCGAAGGCGGCGAGCTCACGCCGACCATGAAAGTCCGCCGCAAGGTCGTGGAGAAGAAATACAAGGCGCAGATCGACGCCATCTACGCGGAGTAACCGGAATCCAGAATCCGGGAAGGAGCGTGCGATCGGTCAAATTGGATCGACTTCGTTTTTTTTCGCCTCGGCAAGCTCACAGACCTTCCGAAAGAGCACGAAGACGTTCACTTCTTCGCCTCTCTCGACGCGCTTTGAAATCATGGTCAGAGGAAAGAGCAGAAGCGTGGTTCCAGGCGCCCGCAGAGCTGGGTCGCGGCCGTGTTCGTCCTCGACCGCCACCCATTCGAGCCCGAGCTTCTGGGCAAGCGCATCGCCCCATGTGATGCCCAGACACTGAAGCTTCAGCGTCTCGGTCGGCGCAATCCACTTGTTCTTGAGAATGCCGTCGAGCAGGATCAGCTTCTGATCCAACTCGTCGTATAGATGCTGCGCCTCGGGGACGAAGAAGCCCCGGACCCATTCGCGCTTTGCTCGAACATCGACGGCGTCCGCCTCGGAAAGCGCTTCGATCTTCTGGTCCATGAGCTATTTTCGCACCGAGCTCCAGCCCTCTTCCGGCCGCGAGGCCTTTCCCGCGAGAGCGGCGTCGGGGGCCCGCTTCGCGGCCCACTCCGCCGGCTTGATCCAGATGCCCCCCGTGAGGAAGAGCGCGCTGTTGCCCGAGGTCGTGAAGTTGCAGAGCACCGCCGCGCTCGTGGGGGCGGCCATCGCCTGCACCGGGCAGCCCTTCGGATCGAGGATCCACGTCAGGTCCCAGGACGCCTTGCCCGCCAGGTCGTCGCCTGAAACGAGCGCCGCGAGCACCGAGAGGTCGTCCAGGTTGCAGAGGTCGGCCCATGAAACGAGGTGGCGCGCGAGCCCGTCGAAGTTCTCGTTGCAGAGCGTCACGAAGCGCTTCGCCGACGGCGAGAGGTCCTGGACCGTGCTCTCGGGATGGCCCAGCAGGCCGCCGTTCACCTTGAGCGACGGACCGCGCAGCTCGAAGGCGAGGCCGTCGGGCGACGCCGCCAGGGCGTCGTAGTTCGACTCGAGCGAGAAGCGGAACTCCTTCTCGGGCTGGCTGATCAGGCTCCGGTAGCTCTCCACCTTCGGGACCGGGGACGGCAGCAGCCCGAGCCCCAGCTGCTTGAGCCGGTAGTCCGCCTCGACGCAGACGAACGCGAAGCGGGTCGCGGGATCGAGGCCGAAGTACTTCACCGGCTGGAGCCCGCCCGCCTCCGCGATCTGGTCGCAGGCCTTCCGGAAGCCGATGATCCGCGAGGTCGGGCCCACCGCCTGGATCTTCGCGTTCACCCGCTCCCTGATCTCCGCGGTGATCTCGAGGTCGCAGCCCAGCCGGTCGGGAGCGCGTCCCGGACCGAAGGCGCGGAGGGCGACGACGAGATCGTCGAGCTGCAGCACGGGGCGGCCGCTGATTCGCCCCAGCGGGCGGAAGGATTCGCGCGCGTCGACGGGCTCCGCCGGCCCGGCGATGACGAGGTCCTTCGCATCGGGATGGACGAAGACGTACTGGAGCCGCGTGAGCCCTCCGAGATGGCGCAGCTCAGGCGGCAGCGGCTTCCCGCCTTCGAGGAGGCGACGCGCTTCAGCGAAGAGCCGCGGGAGGGACACAGTGAGGAACCTGCCGTCCTTCTGGACCGACTTCGCGTTCTTCCAGAGCTCGGCGAGGCGCGGGTCGGGATCGGTCGTGCGGCTGCGGAGCACGCCGCGTGCATCGACGTGGACGCCCTGCGGATCGTAGGCGGCGGCCGCCCCCTGCCCCCAGGCGGGCAGGCTCGCGCCGATCAGGATCAGAATCGCCGCCCCGCGCAGCCTCATCGCTACATTCAAGACGCCGGAACGAAGCGAAGTCAAGGCGTCGATATTGCTTGACGGTCCCCGCCAGGCAGATTGAAATAGTGTAATATTATTCCGGCGCGCGTCGCGCGGGGTTGGGGTGAGCAGAGCATGGCCGGGGTCGTCGCGATCTTCAAGGCGTTGTCGAACCCGAACCGGATGATCGTCTATCAGATCATCTGCCGCAAGGGCGCCAAGGGACCGGGCATCACGATCGAGCAGATCTGCGCCGCCGCGAAAATGAAGCAGCCGGCGGTCTCCCACCACGTGGCGCGGCTCGCTGCGGCGGGCGTCGTCGACCGGAAGAAATCCCAGTGGTGGGTCCACTGCAGCCCCTCCGCCGAGGCGCTCGAGCTCATGCGACGCTTTTCGAAGGATCCCGCGGACTTCCCCGACCCTCAGTAGCGGACCTCGAAGGTCCGGAACTCGTCCCCCACCTCCCGTCCCGAGACCTCCACTTTGTCCACCTTCGCGGCGGGCGGGCCCTTGCGGCACCACGCGACGAGTTCGTCGACCTTGTCCTTCGTCCCCTGCGCCAGCGCCTCGACCCGGCCGTCTTCGAGATTCCTCACCCATCCCACGATCGAGCGGCGCCGCGCCTCCTCCTGGGTCGAGGCGCGGAACGAGACGCCCTGCACGGTCCCCGAGATGAAGAGATGGACCCGGAGGGTGCAGGAGAGCGACCGCGCCGCAAGCGCCGCCGCCGTGCCCGACAGGAATTCGCGCCGGTTCATGGATCCTTCCATCCTCCCCGCTGCAAGGATATCATTCCACCTCCCTCATGAAGAAGCGGCCGCCGCTCCTCGACTTCGACAACGTCCGGATGCTCCGGGGCGGCAAGCCCGTCCTCAACGGCCTCACGTTCCGGATCGAAGTCGGGGAGAACGTCGCCCTCCTGGGGCCCAACGGCTCGGGCAAGTCCTCGCTCCTCAAGCTCCTCACGCGCGAACTCTACCCCGTCGCCCACGACGTGGACTACCGGATGCGCATCCTCGGGAAGGACCGCTGGGAGCTCTTCGATCTCCGGCGCCACCTGGGCATCGTCTCCATGGACCTCCAGCACGAGTTCGCGCGCGAATGCTCCGGCTGGGAGGCCGTGGTCTCCGGCTTCTTCAGCTCGGTGGGACTCTGGTCGAACCATCGCGTCACGCCGGACATGGAGCGCAAGGCCTGGCGCGTGCTGGAGCGGCTGGAGGTCGGTCATCTCGCCGACCGGCTCATGACCGAGATGTCCTCCGGCGAGGCGCGGCGGATGCTGCTGGGCCGGGCGCTCATCCACGATCCCGACGCGCTGGTCCTCGACGAGCCCACGACGAGCCTCGACCTCCGCCTCGTCCACGAGTTCCGCGAGATCATGCGCAAGCTCGCCCGCGGCGGCACGTCGATCATCCTGGTCACCCACGCGATCGAGGAGGTGATCCCCGAGATCCGCCGCGTGATCCTGCTCCGCGACGGCCGCGTGCACCGGGACGGGCCCAAGAAGGACGTGCTGACGGCGGACAACCTCTCCGAGCTCTACCGGATGAAGATCCGGCTGGAGGAGGAAAAGGGCTACTACCACCTCCGATAGGAGCGCAGTTCCGCTTCGACGGCCTTCTGCCGCGGCCAGCGCCGGGGCGCCGCCGCGAGCGCGGCTTCGAGATTCCGCCGGACGCCCGCCGCGTCGCCGCGCAGCCTCCAGACCTCCGCGCGGCCGCAGAAAGCGTCGACGCAGGCGGGGTCGATCTCCGTCGCGCGCGTGAACTCCCGGTAGGCCTCGTCGGGCCGCTGGAGCGACATCAGAGCCTGGCCGCGCTTCAGGGCCACGGCGGCGTTGGCCGGATCGTGGAGCAGCGACGACCCGTAGTCCGCCGCGGCGCCTTCCAGGTCGCCGAGGTCGCGGCAGATGTTGCCGCGGCTGTGATACGCGTGGGCGCTGTCGGGCCGGAGCCGGAGGGCCTGGGTGTAGGCGGCCCAGGCGCCGCGCAGGTCCTTCAGGCGCTCGAGGCAGACGCCACGGTTGTGCGCGGCGTCGAAGTGGTTCGGATCCAGGACGAGCACCTGGTCGTAGTCGGCCATCGCCTCGTCGAGCCGGCCGAGCTCGAGGCGCAGGAAGCCCCTGTAGTTGAGAGCGGCGGCGCTGGTCGGGCACATCTGGAGCGCGGTCTCGAGATCGCGGAGCGCGCCGCTCCAGTCGCGGCGGAGCCGGCGTGCCACGGCGCGGCAGTAGAAGTTGCGGAAGTCCTGGGGCGCGAGGCGGGCGGCGCGCTTGAAATCCCAGGTGGCCCGCCAGAGCTGGCCCCGGTCGCGGCGGATGTGGGCCCGCACGTGGAAGGCCTCGGCGTGGCGGGGGTCGAGGCGAAGCGCCTCGCGGACGTCGCTCATCGCGCCGTCCAGGTCCCCCGACTCCTGGCGCGTGCGGGCGCGCGCGGCGAATTCATGGGCGTGCATATATAGGTAGCAGAAGGATCCGCGGGCGGGGGTTACTCGAGGATTTCGAGATCGTCGACGAGCGCCCGGCTGCCCGGGACCGTCTCCTCGAAGTAGAACCGCAGGCTGACCGGCTGCTCCCCTTCGACGCTCGGGCCGTCCATCTTGTAGCCGCCGCGCAGGGCAGAGAGCCTCAGTTCGACCGGGGTCCACTCCCCCTTCTTGAGATTCTTGAGGTGATACCAGTAGTTCAGCCGCGTCTTGGCCGACCACATCATGACCTGGAACGACGGGAGATCGATCAGGGGCTTCACCTTGAACCGGATCGTAGTCTCGGACGTGATGGGCTGATTCAGGAAGTTCTCCACCCAGGCGGCGTCCTTGCTGACCGAGAGGGCCTTGGTCCCGTCGACGCCGCCCTCCACGAGTTCCCCGTTCTGGAAGCCGTCGAGACCGGCGTTGAAGGACGCGGCGAAGAGGGTCTTCCTCGTGACGGGCGGCTGGTTCCAGATCTTGAGCCCCGGAGCGGGCGGGCCGGCCAGGCTCGCCAGGCGCAGCCGCACTCCGAAGGGCTCGCCGATCGTGGCGACCTTGAAGAGCAGCAGGTGCGGTCCCTGGGTGAGCTTGACGTTGAAGACGTCCTCGGGCCCCGAGAAGGGCTGGCCGGGGGAGTGATTGCGGAGACGCTTGCCGTCGAGCTTCAGGTAATAGCCCGTCTCCCCCTGGATCCGGAACTTGATCTCCATGTCCCGCTCCGCCGTCACCCAGCAGGCGGCGTAGGCGATCGCGGGGGCCGCGGGCTTCGAGGCGAGGCCCAGCGCATCGATCGTCCGGAAGAGGAGCTTGCCGTCGCTCACGACGACCGCCGTCCAGCGGACCCGGCCGCCCTCGCGAGTCGACACGTCGAGCCCCGCCGCGGGCACGTAGGTGTCCTCGGAAGTGAGCAGGTCGTTGTCGTAGAGCCCCTCCCGGTGGGCGCGATTGCCGAAGGGACCCAGGACGAGCCAGTGGTTGATGCAGCCCGAGGCGTCGCAGTCGAAGGGTCCCAGGAGCGGGCCGCCCGCCGCAGGCGGGGGCGGCGGCCGCGTCACGTTCGCCGGCGACTCCTTCTCGTAGGCGCGGATGATCTCCTCGACTTCCGCCCGGCGCGGGCCGGCGATGGCGAGCGTGGCCCTCAGGAGCCTCAGGACCTCCTCCTTGCGTTCGTGCTGGGGATCGAAGGCCCGAAGCTTCGACACCTCCTCGAGCGAAGCCGCCAGCTGCCGGGTCCGGCGGGTCTCCTTCGCGCGTTCCTCGATGTCCTTCAGCCGCGGCTCTAGGGAGGTCCCTCGCACGACCGGTCGGACCTCCTCACAACGCTGGAGGATCGCCACCGCGTTGTCCGAGGCGATCGAAAAGGCCTCGAGGTCCCGGATCGCGGCGGCCGCGCGGTCGGTCTCCGCCGGCGAAGGGCGCGGAGGCTTCGGCGCCGCGGCGCCTCCCGCCGGTCGCGGAGGCGGAGGAGTCGGATCGGGCGGCGGCAGGCTCGAGGCGCGGTCGCCCGAGCCGAGCGCCATGACAAGCAGGGCGACGAGGGCGGCGGCGACCAGGGCCGCGCCGATCAGGAGCGGGGTTTTCGAGGACTCCTCGGCCCGGCGCCGCCGCGTCGACGGCGCGGCCGCGGGCGCGAAGCGGCCGCCGGAGCTTTTCGTCTGGGCGGCCAGCCTGGCGGAGGTCTGGTGCTGGGACGGCGCGGCCTTGCAATCGGTGCAGAAGGGCCGGTGGTCGACCTGGTGGGCCTTGCCCCGGCTGAAGTCGTCTTCGCGAAGACTCTTCCCGCATCCTCCGCAGTAGACGATTTCCTTGCCCATGACTCTCCCGGGTTCAACTAATTATAGCACGCGCACCGAGGCGGACCGGCTGCCGGCATAGAGTGACCTGAGGCGCGCGAATTGCGACCGGGGAACGGGGATTCAGGCCATCCGGGCCGCAAGCTCGCCGATCATCCGGCGCAGCTCCGCCGCCGGCGCGTGGCGGCGCGCCCCGTGGCCCGGAAGGACCCATTCGAACGATGCGTCGAGCAGCCGTTCCATCGAGCGCCTCTGCTCGCTCCAGGAATGCCAGCAGTAGCGGCGCGACGCGTGCAGCCGGGCGGCAGCCGGATCCCACCAGACGTGATCGCCGCTGAAGAGGAACTTGTCGCGAAACAGAAGCGCCTGGCTCCCCGCGGTATGGCCGGGCACGGGAATCACGAGGAGGTCGTCGTCGAGCCGGACCGCGTCCCGCCCTTCGATCGTCCGCTCGACCGGGAATCCCGCGTCCTCCGCGTGCATGATCCGGTCGCAACCGAAGCGCCGGCGGAACTTGTCGTGATCGGCCACGTCGTCCTGGTGGGTGAGGAACATCCAGCGCAGGCCGCCCATCGATTCGATCCGCCGGACCAGCGGCTCGCTGAATCTCGGCGAATCGACGAGCACATTCCCGCCGGGCCGGGCGATCAGGTAGCTCGAGCCGCCGTACGAATCCTCGGAGGCGAAGCCGCAGAAGTGCACGTCGTCCTCGATCCGCTCCGGAAACGCGGCGACGGCCGCGGCGAGATCGCGCTTCGTCAGCGTTCCAATCGAGGCCGTGGGGCAGGCCACGAGCGCCATCTCCGCGCGGAGGAAGTCCGGCGCCGCGACGGGCTGGCGGTGGACGACCGAGGCGTCGCCCGCTTCGCGGAACACGTCGGGAGCGATCTGGCGGCAGAGGTCGCAGTCGATGCAGGACGAGTCGACGTAGAACTCGCCCGGCGCGTTTCCGTCCAGCTTCTTCCGGAAATCCGCCATCGGCTCCTAGTGTAACGCGGATCTCCGCCCGGATCGTCCGCCGCCGACACCTTTCCCTCGCTTCGGAGGCGGGAACCTGCTATCACTCCGATTCCCCCTGTGAAAGGATCCCCCATGAGACGGCTTCATCCGGCCCTCCTGCTCCTCCTGGGTTGCGCCCTCGCGCCGCAGGAGGACGCGAAGCTCTCCGCGATCCGCACGGAGTTCCAGGGCTACGTCGACCGCCACCAGACCTCGGGCACCGTGACGCTGGTCGCCCGGAAGGGGAAGGTCGTCAGCCTCGAGGCCGTCGGCTGGCAGGACATCGAGGCGAAGACCCCGATGAAACCCGACTCGATCTTCCAGATCGCGTCGATGACGAAGCCCGTGACCGCGATGGGCATCGCGATGCTCGAGGAGGAGGGCAAGCTCTCGATCGACGACGCCGTCGAGAAGCACCTGCCGGAATTCCGAGGGCAGCAGCTCATCCTGAAGAAGGAGGGCGCCGCGATCACGCTCGGGAAGCCCCCGCGGCCGATCACGGTCAAGGACCTGCTGACCCACACGTCGGGCCTCCGAGGCGGGACGCCGCCCGGGTTCGGCGATCTCTATTCCAAGCGCAACCGCACGCTGGCGGAGGCGACGATCGCGATCTCGCAGTGGCCGCTGGAATTCGAGCCGGGGACCAAGTGGGCCTACTGCAACACGGGCATCGATACGCTGGGTCGGATCATCGAGGTCGTCTCCGGCAAGTCCTACGAGGCCTTCCTCGAGGAGCGGCTCTTCCGGCCCCTGGGGATGAAGGACACGTTCTTCTACCCGAATGCCGACCAGAAGGCCCGCGTCGCCACGCTCTACAAGAAGGACAAGGAGGGACTGGCCCGATCCGAGAACTTTCTCGGCGACGCCGTGGGCGGCCGCTTCCCGCTGCCCGCCGGCGGGCTCTTCTCCAGCGCCGCCGACCTGCTCAAGATCTACCAGATGATGCTCAACCGAGGGACCGCGGACGGAAAGCGCTACCTGAGCGAGGCGGCCGTCGAGAAGATGACGCGCAACCACACCGGCGACCTGCGCGCGGGATTCACCGACGGCATCGTCATGGGCCTCGGGTGGCAGATCGTGGGCAAGCCGACGGGCGTCACCGAGATGCTTTCTCCCGGCACCTACGGCCACGGCGGCGCCTTCGGCACGCAGGGCTGGATCGATCCGGGGAAGGAGATGATCTTCATCCTCATGGTCCAGCGCTCGGGCTTCCCCAACGGCGACGCGTCGGACCTGCGCAAGTCGCTTCAGTCGATCGCCGTCGCCGCCTTCAAGGACTGACCGGCGCGGGCTCCGGACGTTCGCGCCGGCCGTTGAGCGTCGTGCCGATGAAGGTGTAGCGGACGAAGGCCTGGTAGGTTCCCAGGCAGACCGCGATCGTCGCCGTCATGATCATCGCGTACTTGAGCAGACCCGGCCACTCGAGATCGGCGGCGAGGATCTGGAGCGCGACGACGACCGGCAGGTGGACCAGGTAGCACCAGTAGGACGCGTCCGACAGGTACGACACCCAGGGCCGCTGCCGCTCGCCCCACTTCACGAAGGCCCCCAGGAACAGGATCACCATCGACCAGCCGAAGAGCCCACTCAGGTAGAGCGACACAATCCAGACGAGCGGATTCAGCGGACGCCCGTACTGGACGACCTTTTCCACCGCCGTGCTGAGGGGGACGATGGTGATCACCGCCAGTCCCAGGGGGATCCACAGACCACGCCCCAACTCCGCGACCAGATCCGGCTGCCGGTGGAGGAGCCAGCCGAAGGAGACGAAGACGAAGTAGTACGCCAGGATTCTCAGCTGCGGAACGAAGTCGAAGGGAGTATCCGCCGAGAGCGAGATCATGGGGTGGAGCGTCGCCGCCGTCGGGATCGCCATCACGAAGAGGACCAGCCGCAGCCGGATCAACGCCCCGAGGAAGCGGTCCAGGTTCTGGAGCACGCGTTCAAAGGGAAGCTGCCGCGCGGCGATTAGGATCAGCACCATCGCCCCGAGGATCATCATCAGGTAGTAGAGGAACCACAGGTGGCCGGGATTCGGCCTCATCTCTCCCGGATGGATCGAGGTCGCATCCAGGCCGACCCAGGGTCCCCGGTTCGGCTGCCGGGCCATGCCCCATTGCCAGAGGAAGAAGAGCGTCGGCATCAGCGGCACGAGGGTCACGACGAACGGCACGAGGAGCCGTTTCGCCCGGTGGCGGAGGAACGCGACGGGGCCCAGCTTCACGTAGAGCAGGCGCCCGAAAAACCCCGCCAGCAGGAAGAACACCGGCATCCGGAAGGTGTGGCAGATCCAGACGAGCGCGTCGACGCCGAAGTCCGTCGAGCGGTCGCGGATCGCCCACGGGATCGGCGTCTCGAGGAACGAGATGGCGCCGTGGAAGAAGAGGCCGAGCATCATCGCCGCCGCGCGGCAGGCGTCAAGACCGTGAACTCTGCCCGTGGTCACAGGAGGACGATGGCCCGTCCCACGATCTCGCCGCGCTCCATCGCCCCGTAGGCCTCGTTGATCTGCTCCAGCCGGTAGCGCCGCGTGATCGAGGCGCGGACGTCGAAGCGGCCCGCGGCCGCCATCGCGATCAGTTCCGGCATGTCGGTCCGGACCCGGCAGCCGAACGAGCCGGTGATCGTGATGCCCCGGCGCACGAGCCGTGTTATGCCGATCGGCGCGACCGCGTCCATCGGCGCGACGCCGATCAGGACGACGCGGCCGCCGTCCGAAACCATCTGGAAGGCCTGCAGGACGGTCTCGGGACGGCCGATCGCCTCAATGGCGACGTCGACGCCGCGGCCCTGCGTCAGGGCCTGCAGCTGCGCGAGAGGCTCGGAGCTCCGGGCGTCGATCACGTCCGTGGCGCCGAGCGCGCGGGCGGCCTCGAGCTTGTCCTCCCGCACGTCCACGGCGATCACCTGCTTCGCGCCGAAGACCCGCGCAAGCGCGATCACGTTCGAACCCACGCCGCCGGCGCCCACGACCGCGACCGTCTGCCCTTCGCGGAGCTGCGCCGCGTTCTTGAGGGCCCCGTAGGCCGTCATCAGCGCGCAGCCCAGGATGCAGGACTCCTCGAGCGGCAGGTTCTCGGGCAGCGGGAAGACGTCGGTCTTCGGGACGATCGCGTACTGGGCCATCCCGCCCATCATCTGCATGGCGACCGGCGTCCCGTCCGGCCGGAAGAGGCGGCTCTGGCCGTCGTAGAGCACGCCCTTCACGCGGTTGAACGCGAAATAGGTCTCGCAGAGGTCGTCCCGTCCGCGGCTGCAGGACGGGCAGCGGCCGCAGGGCATGATGAAGCTGGAGACGACGCGGTCGCCCGGCTTGAACCCCTCGACGCCGGGGCCCAGGGCGTCGACCCTGCCGGAGATCTCGTGGCCGAGGACGACCGGCATCGGGAACTTGAGATCGCCCTTGGCGATGTGGAGGTCGGAATGGCAGACGCCGCAGGCGGCGATCCTGATCCGGACTTCGCCCTCCTTGGGCTCGGGATGGCGGAGCTCCTCGATCCGGAGCGGCGCTCCGACCGCGGAGAGGACGGCGGCGTTCACGGCGACGATATTACTCGAGAACGAGGACGTTGTGGAGCGTTTGGACACGCTTGGTGTCCTCCCACTTCCAGACGGCCTTGTTGGCGGCGTCGAACTCGAGGACGTGCGGGCCCGTCAGCCCCGGCTTGTGGCCGAGCCAGTTGGCGACCACGAGATTCCCGTTCTTCAGGGTCTGGGTCGCCGCGAACCAGTTGATCTTCAGGTCGGGGTGGGCGTCCTTCCCTCCCCGGGTGGCGACGGTCTTGCCGTCCTTGTCCAGGTAGAGGGCCGTGCCCCCCGATCCCGTGGGCACGACGGTGAGGCCGTTCTCCAGGCGGTCGACGTCGTCCGCCCCGCCGGGGATCGCCGCCTCCCAGACGATCTTCCCCGACGCATCGGCCTCGAACACCGTCTTGCCGCTGGTCAGGAGAACGTTCCCGTTCTCCAGACGCTGCATGTTCCTCGATGTCTTGCGGCCCTCGATCACGGTCCGGGCGGTCTCTTTTCCGTCCCGGTCGACCTCGTGAATCGTGATCCCCTTCTCGGTCTGCCCGGCCAGGAGCGTGTGGCCGTTCGCGAGGCGGATTGCGGCATGGACCTCGCGATATCCGTTCACGATCCAAGTCTGCTTGCCGGTCTCGAGATCATATTCGGCGGCGCCCCCGCGGTGGCTGACGAGAGCGGTCTTCTCACCCACGAGGCGGAGATCGCGCGGTCCTTTGGGCGCCTCGACGGTCCAGTCCTTGTCCGGATGCAGCTGGTCCACGTAGATCAGCTTCGACGTCTCGCCGTCGGTGGCGAGGAAACGGTGCTTGATCTCCTGCGCGGAGGGCGGCAGGGCCGCGAGGAAGAAGAGGGCCAGAAGGCGCATCGGCATCACCTCGTTCTAGAAGTCCCCCTATGCAACACGCCCGCTCTCCGGAATCGGATTGAAATCCGGCTGAAATTTCAGTTAGATGTCATCCGGACTGGAAGGAGCCACCCATCGTGCCCCGGCCCGCCGTGCGCCCCACCCTCGCCAACCGCGCCTACGACGACCTCAAGCTCCTCTTCCAGAACGGCACCTACGCCCCCGGCGACTTCCTCACCGAGGGCGAGCTCGCGCGGCGCCTCCGCATGAGCAAGACCCCCGTCCGCACCGCGCTCACCCGCCTGGAGATGGACGGCTTCGTGACCGTGTCGCCCCAGCAGGGCATCGTCGTGCGGGAGCCGTCGATCCACGAGATCGTCGACTTCTTCGACATCCGCATGGCGCTGGAGACCTTCGTCGTGCGGAAGCTGGCGGGCAACCTGACGCCCGGGCAGACGGAGCGGCTCCGCGTGAATCTCGACGCCCAGGGCCGGGCCGTCAAGGATCACGATAACGAGACCTTCACGCGGCTCGACACCGAGTTCCATCTCCTGCTCTGCGAGTTCCACGACAACCGGGAGATCACCCAGACCATGGAGCGGCTGCGGGGCAAGCTCCATCGCATCATTCTGGGCATCCAGAAGAAGTCGCCGGAGCGGATGATCGACGGCTGGCGGGAGCACGAGGGCATCGCGGAGGCGCTCAACCTCGGGCGCGGCGAGCAGGCCGCCAAGATCATCGTCCACCACCTCGAGTGGGGAAAGAAGTTCCTCGTCCCCTCCCGGTAGTTCAAAGGGATTACGACTGTCGCGTGACAAGCCCCCCGCTTCCCGCTATCATGTCCGCCGATCAGGGTGCGCGGGTTCCGCGGGGGGGTGCACGCCAGTGAAGTCGCTGCCGCTCCGCGTCCTGTACGCGGGGACGGAGGAGCCGCTCCGGGAGACGCGCGAGCTCAGGTCCGGGCTGCTGACGGCGCTCTACGAGGACGGCGGCCTCCGCTACGTCCGCTGGGGGTCGCGCGAGATCCTGCGCCGCATCTACGTCGCCGTGCGCGACCGCAACTGGGGCACCGTCCCGGCGACGCTCAGCGACCTCCGCATCGACTCCTCCCTGGAGACCTTCGACATCACCTTCAGCGCCGAGTGCAAGCGGGGCGAGATCAACTTCGTCTGGAAGGGCGCGATCCGCGGCGACGCCAAGGGCACGATCTCGTTCTCGATGGACGGCGAGGCGATGTCGACCTTCATGAGGAACCGGATCGGCCTCTGCGTGCTCCATCCGATCAAGGAGTGCGCCGGCCGCGCCTGCGTGATCGAGCGGATCAGCGGCGCCATCAACCGCGGCAGCTTCCCGCGCTACGTCTGGGCTCAGCAGCCCTTCCAGGACCTCCGTGCGCTCTCCCACGAGGTCGCCCCCGGCGTCCGCGCCCGCGTCGCCTTCGAGGGCGAGACCTTCGAGATGGAGGACCAGCGCAACTGGGCCGACGCCTCCTACAAGATCTACAGCACCCCGCTGCGCCTCCCCTTCCCCGTCGAGGTGAAGAAGGGCACGAAGATCTGCCAGAAGGTCACCCTCAGCGTGGAAGGGGCCACCGCCGCCACGCGGATCATCCCCTCGTCGATCCCGATCTCCGCCGGCGCGGCGCCGGTCTGCGAACTCCCCAAGATCGGCCTCTGCACGGCGAGCCACGGGAAGCCGCTCTCGCCCTACGAGGCCGGCCAGCTGAAGGCGCTCCGCCTCGCCCACCTCCGGGTGGACCTGAAGCCTTCCTCGCCCGACTGCGACACGGTGCTCCAGCGCGCGACCAACGAGGCGCGCATGCTCGGCGTGCCGCTCGAGATCGCCCTCCACCTCAGCGACAAGGCGGAGGAGGAGATCAAGGGGCTGATCCCCAAGCTCGTGCGCGCGGACACCCCGCTGGCCACCTGGCTCATCTTCCACGAGGCCGAGATGTCGACCACGAAGAAGTGGGTGATGCTGGCGCGCGAGAAGCTGATCCCCTTCCATCCCGAGGTTCGGCTGGGCGCGGGCACCAACGCCTACTTCGCCGAGATCAACCGCGGCCACCCGCCGAAGGACATCGAGATCCTCTGCTATTCGATCAATCCCCAGGTCCACGCCTCCGACAACCTCACCATCATCGAGAACCTCGAGGGGATGGAGGCGACCGTCGAGAGCGCGCGGCTGGTCGGGCAGGACCATCCCATGGCGATCGGCCCGGTGACGCTGCGGCCGCGCTTCAATCCCAACGCCACGGGGCCGGAGCCCGAGACGGCCGCCGGCGACCTGCCAGCCCGCGTCGACTCCCGCCAGATGTCCCTCTTCGGCGCGGCCTGGACCGTGGGGACCCTGAAGGCGCTGGCCAAGCCGGGCGTCCACAGCATCACCTACTTCGAGACCACCGGCCGCCTGGGCGTCATGGAGCGCGAGAAGGATCCGCCGCTCCACCGGCGCTTCCCGTCCATGCCCGGCTGGGTCTTCCCCCTCTATCACGTGCTCGCCGACGCGGGCGAATTCGCGGGCGCCGGCGTCCTGCCCTGGACCTCGGGCAACGATCTCGTCATCGAGGGCATCGGCCTCACCAAAGGGAACCGCACCCGGATCCTCCTCGCCAACCTGACGGACCAGATGCAGAAGGTCCGCCTGGCCTGCCCCCTCCTCAAGGGCGACGTCCGGGTCAAGCGCATGGACGAGACGAACGCCATGGCGGCGATGTCGATGGCCGACGCCTTCCGCAGCGACACCGGCGAAACCGCCTCCGGCCAGCCCCTCGAAATCGACCTCCATCCCTACGCCGTCTGCCGGATCGACGGTTAGTTTCAATAGGAGACCGAGCCATGGAACCGTCCTTCAATCGCCGCCGCTTCCTCGAGAGGTCGGCGCTCGTCGTCGGCGGAATCGCCGGCGGGATCCTCAGCCAGGCCGCGTTTTCCCAGGACAAGCCCGGCCACAACGCGGAGGAGCAGCTCAAGGCGCTCAAGATCGAGCTCCCGGTGATCCCCAAGCCGCTGGCTTCGCTCATCGTCCCCTGCGTCCGCGCGGGCGACCTGCTCTTCGTCTCCGGCCACACGCCGGTGGGCGCCGACGGCAAGTCGATCGTCGGAAAGCTCGGACAGGACATGGACGTGAAGCAGGGACAGGAGGCGGCGAGGATCGTCGCGCTCCGCGTGCTGAGCGTCGTGCGGACCGAGCTCGGAAGCCTCGACCGCGTGGTCCGCGTCGTCAAGGCGCTCGGGATGGTCAACTGCACGCCGGACTTCAAGGAGACGCCGGCCGTGGTGAACGGCTTCAGCGAGCTCCTGGTGCAGGTCTTCGGCGACGCGGCCGGCAAGGCCGCGCGGAGCGCCGTGGGCATGGCGTCCCTGCCCGGCGGCGTGCCCGTCGAAGTGGAGCTGATCCTCCAGGTCCGCTAGGGCGCCAGCACGAAGAGCACCTGGTCAAGCCAGAGGTTGACCGGGTCGGCCTCGCCGCCGTTGCCGAGCAGCGTCGTGACGTCGCCGATGCTGATCTGCTTGATCTGGTCGGCGTCCAGCTTCCCGTTCTCGTCCTGGCTGTCCTCGGCGAGCGTGAACTCGGTCAGCGGCCAGCTGAACGACTTCCAGTCGCCCAGGAGGAGGTCGATCTTCTTGTTGTAGCGGGAGCCGTCCTTCTCCTCGATCGTCACGATGAACGTGCCGTCGTGGGAGCACTTGATCGCCAGGTCGAGCGTCGTCGCCTTCTTCAGGTCCACCTTGTCCAGCGTGCGCATGATGCCGTGGAAGCGCTTGCCCTTCCGCGGATAGGAGAACTTGAGCGACTGCGTCCCGCCCCCCGGCGGGACGTCCTTGTCGACCGTGACCGGCGCGTCGAAGAGGCTGAACTTCGGCGTCTCCGCGAATTCGACGCTGAGGGGGATCCAGCGGATCATGGAGGACTCGAAGTTGTCCACCAGGTGGATCGGCACGACCTTGGTCACCTGGGCGGGCCCCGTCGTCGGCGTCACCGGCTTCGAGGGGTTCGTCGGCCGTAAGCTCGTCCAGGTTGACCGCGACCTCCTGCCACACGTTGGCCGCGCAATGGGCCGCGGTCTGGTAGCTGGCGCCGCTCGCCTCGCCTAGCCCGATGATGACGGCGGTCGTGTGGCTGCACTTGACCCAGAGATGCAGCGATTTCATCCCCGTGAGATCGATCGGCTTCTGGAGGGCCAGCACGCGGACCGTCTTCGGGACGACCTCGAAGGCGTAGGAGAGGGATCCCTTGCCCGACTTCACGCCCTCGCGGACGACGGACAGTTTCGCGTCGGCATCCGGATTGGCGCCCGTGTCGTCGAGCTTGAGCGCGGTCCACTCCCCGACCTCGGTCTCGAAGTCGGCGATCGTGATCTTCTTCTCGGCCTCCTGGGCGGCGGCCTGGGCGAAGAGGAGGCAGGCGGCGACGGGCGCGAGCAGCATGCGGGTCATCGGATCCCCCTGAAAGTAAGGACAACGCAGGTACCGCGGGCCGGGGGATCCGGTTTCAGGATTGCGTCACTTCTCGACGCGGTCGCTCCAGAGCCACTCCATGGATTCGGGAAGGATCGCGCCTCCGTGGATGCCCGAGTGCACGCCCTCGCCGAAGACGAACTTGTAGTCGTACTTGGCGTACTTCAGCGCGGCGGCCATCTGCTGGTTGGCCAGTGGCCAGTTGCCGGCCTCGTTGTCCAGGTCGTTCGAGCCGTCCTGCAGGAACACCCGGAGGGGCTTCGCGGGCTTCGTCTTGCGGATCAGCGCCTCGTAATTGTGGCCGCCGCGGATGTTGGTGAAGCTGCCGACGTGGCTGAGCACCTTGGTGAACTGGTCGGGCTTCTCCCAGGCCACCGTGAAGGAGCAGATGCCGCCCGAGCTGGCGCCGCCGATCGCGCGGTCCTTGGGATCCTTGCTGAGATTGAGGGTCTTCGACACCTCGGGCAGGATCTCCTCGACGAGGAAGCGCGCGTATTGGTCGCTCAGCGTGTCGTACTCGAAGCTGCGGTTCGAGCGGCCCTTGGCGCCCTCCTTCTCGGGGGGGAAGGTGCCGGGGTTGATGAAGATCCCGACCGTCACCGGCATCTTCTTCTTGTGGATCAGGTTGTCGAAGACGACCGGGACTCGGTAGGCGCCGGTCTCGTTCTGGTAGCCGCCGCCGTCCTGGAAAACCATCACCGCGGCGGGCTTCTCCTTGTCGTACTGCGCCGGCACGTAAGTCCAGCAATCGCGCTCCGTCCCGGCGAAGACGTTGCTCTTCCAGGCCCACTTGGTCACCGTGCCCTTCGGAACGCCCTCCTGGCGCTGCGAGTCGGGGCCGAAGGGATAGAGCTTCCTCTCGTCGATCTTCGGCTTTTCCTGGGCGGCGGTCGTGGTCGCCGCGAGGATCAGGAGGGCGAGAGCGCGGGTGAGGGTCTGGATCATCGGTTCGTTCCTCGTTTCAGAGAGACGCCTACGCAACGCCGCGGGCGGGCGCGGGGTTGCCGGTACCTGAATTTTCCGAGGTGAAGGTCACTTGCCCGCGCGTTCGGCCTGCGTCCAGAAGGCCTTCCCCAGAGGCGTGGTGGCGTCGGCCAGCAGCCACAGGGTCCGCGCGATCCCGGCAGCGTTGATCAGCTCCTTCGGCGGGGACTTCTTCCACTCGGCGTACAGGTGGTCGCCGTTCTTCTTCGCCCGCTCCAGGAGCGTCTCGTCCTGCGTGGCCCGGTAGAGCTCGAGGTCGGCCTCGACGAGCAGGTGGGACCATTTGGGGTCGTCGCGGTAGGCGCCCGTGCCCTGGTCCAGGAACCCGTCGCTCGCCTTGCCGACGCGCTTCGCCTCCTCCAGGGGCTCCGGCTTCTTCGTCGCCCGGTGAAGGCCCAGGAACGCGCGCGTCATCAGCGCCGTGTTGTAGGTCAGCTTTCCCTTCTGGATCTCGCCGCTCGCGACGTTCTTGCGGTCCCAGAACAGCCCGTCCGTATCCTGCAGCGTCTTGCAGGTCCAGTCGACCAGCTTCGTCGACCAGTCGAGATAGAACTTCGCCTTCGGCGAATACCGGGCCATCCGCAGGCAGCCCACCGCCGCCGGCGCGGTCGAGCAGGTGTTCTTCGTCCCGTCCTTGTGCCCCTGGTGCCACCAGATGCCGCCGCCGATCTGCTCGTCCCAGCCGCTCAGGACGAACGCGAGCGTCGCCTCGGCGCGATCCAGGTATTTGCGGTCCTTGGTGAGCTCGAAGGCCTCGAGGAAGGTGATCACCATCCAGGCGTTGTCGTCATAGTACTTGTCGTTGCCGTTCCCCGACGTGGGCCAGGGCTCGAAGCCGGGCGGCTTGGAGGCGCGGTCCCAGTACTTCTCGAGCGCCCCGAAGTACTTGTCCATCAGGGGCCGGTAGACTTGCGGCTCATGGCGCGCCGCGGCGACCAGGGAGGAGAACTGCACGCCGCCGGGCCAGATGAAGCAGGGGTCTTTCTTCTCCGTCGACTCGCGGTAGTTGCCCGTCGCGGCGTCGAAGAAGGTCTTCTGGATGGACTGGCTCACCTCGGAGGCCATTTTCTTGTAGTCGCCGGCCTGGAGCTCCGCCGCGCCGGGAAGCCGCGGCAGGGCCAGCAGGCCCAACAAGAGCGCTCGGAGCATCGAAGGATTCTACCGCAGCCGGACTCCGAATGGGTATATTCGTCCCGATGGAGATCCGACCCTCGGTCTGCCCGCTCGACTGCCCCGACCGCTGCGCGCTGGACGTCACGGTGGACCAGGACCGCATCGTCAAGATCGACGGCTCCGACCGCTCCGAGTACACCGGCGGCTACATCTGCGCCAAGGTCCGCCGCTTCGACCGGCGCGTCTACTCGCCGGAGCGCCTCCTCCATCCGATGAAGCGCGTGGGACCCAAAGGCTCCGGCAGGTTCGAGAAGATCTCGTGGGCGGAGGCGGTCCGGACCATCGCGGACCGCTTCGCCGAGCTCTCGCGGACGCTCGGCCCCGAGTCGATCCTGCCCTTCCACTACGACGGCTCGAACGGGCTCCTCACGTCGGGCGGGATGGACGAGAGGTTCTGGAACCGCCTCGGCGCGAGCCAGCTGGCCCGGACCTTCTGCGCCGCCAACACGGACGCCGGCTGGTCGGCCGTCTTCGGGGACATGGCGGGGGCGGACCCGATGGACGTCCGCCGGTCCGACGCCATCGTCCTCTGGGGATTCAACCCCTCGGCTTCGGGGATCCACCTGATCCCCTGGGTCCGGGAAGCGCGGGCGGCCGGCGCGTTCCTGGCCGTCGTCGATCCCCGGCGCACGCCGATGGCGCGCGAGGCCGACGTCCACCTGCCGGTCCTTCCGGGCACGGATGTCGCCGTCGCGATGGCCATGATCCGCACGGCCCACGAGGAGAATCTCGTCGACCGCGCCTTCGTGGACAAGTGGACCCGCGGGGCCGACCGCCTCGTTCAGGCGGCCTGCACCCCGGAAGAAGCCGCGGCCCTCTCGGGCGTACGAGCCGAGGACCTCCGCGCGGTGGTGCGGGCGATCGCGAAGTCATCCGCCCCCTTCTTCCGCGTCGGTTGGGGTCTCGAACGGAACCGCAAAGGCAGCGATGCCGTGCGCGCCGTGCTTTCGCTCCGGGCGCTGCTGGGCCGCTTCGGCCGCCGCGGCAGCGGGGTCCTCATCTCGACCTCGGGCGGCTACGGACTCGACCGCAAGCCCGCCAAGGGGACCCACCTGCGCAAGAACGGAGCGCGGACGATCAACATGAGCCGGCTCGGCCAGGCGCTGGACGAGACGACGGATCCGCCGATCAACGCGCTCTACGTCTACAACTGCAATCCCGTCGCGACCGCGCCCAACCAGGCCCGCGTGGTCCGCGCGCTCGGCCGCGAATCGCTCTTCGTGGTCGTCCACGAGCAGGTCTGGACCGACACCTGCCCGCTCGCCGACATCATCCTCCCGGCCACCTCCTTCCTCGAGCACACGGACCTCTCCCGCAGCTACAGCGGCTACGCGTACCAGTGGAGCGATCCGGTGATCTCCGCCCCCGGTGAAGCGCGCCCGAACCATCGGGTCTTCTCGGAGCTCGCGCGCGACATGGGATTCGAGGACGCGGAGCTCCGGGCCGACGAGGAGTCCATCGCCCGGTCGATCGTCCAGGACATCCCCCAGCTCAGGGAGACCCGCTACCGCGCGCTCCCGCGTCCGGTGCCCTTCGTCGATGCGTTCCCGTCCCGGGGCTACGTCGACCTTGCAGCGCCGCCGGGTCCGCCCGTCTACCGGCCCCCGACCGTCGACGCCCGGCTTCCGCTGATCCTGATTTCTCCCGCGAGCGACAAGGCGATCACCTCGCAGCTCTTCGAGTTCGCGCCGGAGAAAGGGGCCCGCGTCGCGGTCGCGCCGGCCGAAGCGGAGCGCCGGGGGCTGCGCGAGGGCGACCGGGTCCGCGTGCGGAACTCCTTGGGAGAGGTCGTCGCGATCCTCGCCGTCACGGACGAGCTGGGGCCCGGCGTCGCATCGATGCCCAAGGGCTTGTGGCGACGCTCGACCCAGAACGGATGGACCGCCAACGCCCTCGCCCCCGACCACGTCGACGCGCAGGGAGGCGGCGCCTGCTACAACGACGCGCGGGTCGAGATTGAAAAGGCATGAGGTTCGCGATCGCGACCCTGCTCCTGCTGCCCGGCTGCGCCGGAGCGCCCGCCGCGCCGGCGGGGCGGCCCAACGTGCTGGTCCTCCTGGCCGACGACCTCGGCTTCTCCGACATCGGCTGCTACGGCGGCGAGATCTCGACGCCGACCCTCGACGGACTGGCCGCGGGCGGGCTGCGTTTCACGCAGTTCTACAACACGGCGCGCTGCTGGCCCACGCGGAGCAGCCTGCTCAGCGGCTACTACGCGCCGCAGATCCGCATGGATCCGCCGAAAGGGCGCCTGCCCGAGTGGACGCGGCTCCTGTCGCACGAGCTGCGCCCCGCCGGATACCGCGCCTATCACTCCGGCAAGTGGCACGTGAACGGGGCGCCGAAGATCCTCGCCGACGGCGGCTTCGACCGGTCCTACGACATGACCGACCAGGACCGCTACTTCTCGCCGAAGAACAATCACGAGGACGACCGGCTGCTGCCGCCCGTCGGCCGGGACAGCGGCTACTACGCCACGACGGCGATCGCCGATCATGCGATCAAATGCCTGAAGGAGCACGCCCGGGAGCATGCGGCCGCGCCGTTTTTCTCCTACGTCGCCTTCATCTCGCCCCACTTCCCGCTTCACGCGCTCCAGCAGGACATCGATCTCTACCGCGACAAGTTCCTCGACGGATGGGACGCCGTGCGCGAGCGGCGCTGGAAGCGGCTGAAGGAGTCGGGCATCGTGAACTGCGCCCTCTCGGCCCGCGATCCGAACTTCCACCCGAGGTACTTCAAGAAGGAGTTCCTGGATCAGCTGGGCCCGGGCGAAGTGGAGGCCCCCAGCGCCTGGGCCGACCTGACGCCCGAGCAGAAGCGCTTCCAGGCGACCAAGATGGCCATCCACGCCGCGATGGTCCATAGGATGGACCGGGAGATCGGCCGCGTGCTCGACCAGGTCCGCTCGATGGGCGCGCTCGACAACACCGTCGTGCTCTTCCTCTCGGACAACGGCGCGGACGCGACGATCCTGGTGCGGGGCGACGGCCACGACCCCAAGGCCGACCCGGGATCGGCGGCTTCCTATCTGTGCCTGGGTCCGGGCTGGGCCTCCGCGTCCAACGCCCCCTTCCGGCGCCACAAGGTCTGGGTCCACGAGGGCGGGATCTCCACGCCGCTGATCGTCCACTGGCCCGCCGGGATCCTCGCGCGCGGCGAACTGCGCCGCACGCCGGGGCATGTGGTGGACATCGTCCCCACGATCCTGGAGCTCACGGGAACGAGCGCCCTGCCCGTGAAAGGCCCGCCGCGGCCCGGCCGCAGCCTCGTACCCGCACTCGCGACGGACGCAACCGTTCCGCACGACTTCATCTACTTCCACCACGAGGGCAACCGCGCCCTTCGCATGGGCGACTGGAAGCTCGTGTCGTACCGAGAGAATCAGAATGCGTGGGAACTCTACGATCTCGGCAGCGACCGCGCGGAAATGATCGATCTCTCGTCCCGCCATCCGGAGCGGGTGCATGAGATGGAACTCCGCTGGACGGAATTGACCGCGGAGTACGCCCGCCACGCGGCGAGCCCCTGATCAGCCCCGACTGAAGATTTCCTCGAGCGCCCGGCGCATCACCGACGGATCGGCGTCGACCCCCGTCCAGTGCTTGAAGCCGATCACGCCCTGGTTCACCAGCATGCCCAGGCCGTCGAGCACCGTGCAGCCGCGCGACCGCGCGTCGCGGAGCAGCCGCGTGTCGGGCGGGTTGGGGATGACGTCGGCCACGATTATCGACGGCGCCAGGCTCGTCACGTCGATCGGAACGCGGGCGGCCAGATCGGGGTACAAGCCGATCGAGGTCGCCTGGACCAGCACGTCCGTATCTTCGGGAACCCGGTAGTCGCCCGTCCAGGGGACGAACTGGATGCTCCGCGCCATCCGGTCGCCCAGCAGCTTCGCCAGCTCGCCGCCGCGGGCCGGGTCGCGGTTCACGATCGTCAGGTCGCCGCAGCCGGCGAGCGCGAGCTCCACGGCGATCGCCCGCGCGGCGCCGCCCGCGCCGAGGATGACGACGGACTTGCCCGCGGGATCCGTCTTCCCCCGCAGCGACTGGACGAAGCCCTTTCCGTCGGTGTTCTCGCCGACCAGCTCGTTCTTCCGGCGCACGATGCAGTTCACCGCGCCCATGAGCTCCGCGGACTCGGCGATCCGGTCGAGCTGCTTCACGATCGCCACCTTGTGGGGCGTCGTCACGTTGCCGCCGCGGAAGCCCATCGCCCGGAAGCCGCGCACGGCGTCCGCGAGGTTTCCGGGCTCGATCTCGAACTGGACGTAGCGCCAGTCGAGGCCGTGATGGCGGAAGGCCGCCTCGATCATGGGCTGGGTCGGGTTCTCTGCGACGGGCTTCCCGAAGAGGCAGCAGAGCTCAGGCTTGAAGTTCACGCGAAGAGCTCTTTCACCACCTCGCCGTGCACGTCGGTGAGGCGCATGTCGCGGCCGCCGAAGCGGACCGTCAGCCGCTTGTGGTCGACGCCCAGGAGATGCAGGATCGTGGCGTGGAGGTCGTGCATCTCCAGCTTCCCGTTGACGACCTTGTAGCCCCACTCGTCCGTCTCGCCGTAGGCGAAACCGCCCTTCACGCCGCCGCCGGCCATCCAGACCGTGAAGCCGTAGGGGTTGTGGTCGCGGCCGTCGCTCCCCTGCGCGAAGGGGGTGCGGCCGAACTCGCCGGCCCAGAGCACGAGCGTCTGGTCGAGCAGCCCGCGCTGCTTGAGGTCTTTGAGCAGCGCCGCGACCGGCTGGTCCACCGCGCGCGCGTTGTCCTCGTGGCCCTTCTTCATCCCGCTGTGCTGGTCCCAGCGGTCGGCGCCGCCGATCACCGGGCAGGTGAGCTCGACGAAGCGCACGCCCCGCTCGATCATCCGCCGGGCGCTCAGACACTGGCGGGCGAAGATCGCGGTCTGGGGGAAGGCCGCGTCGAGCCCGTAGAGCTTCTTCAGGGCCTCGCTCTCCTTCGAGAGATCCATCGTCTCGGGCGCGACGGCCTCCATGTTCTCCGAGAGCTCGTAGTTGCGCACCGCCGACTCGAACTGCTCGTCGTAGCCGGGCGTCGCGCGCGCCTTCGCGTCGAGCGCCTTGACGAAGTCCGCCTTCCGCTGCTGGAGCTCCCCGGTCTTCTCGAGGCGCTTCAGGTTCGCGACCGGCGGGTCGGCCGGGCGGAACACCGACCCCTGGTAGGAGGCCGGCAGGAAGCCGCTGTTGAAGTTGTCCAGGCCGCCCACGGGAATCAGGCCGCCATTGAGGACGATGAAGCCCGGCAAATTCTGGTTGTCGCTCCCCAGGCCGTAGCTCACCCAGGCGCCCATGCTGGGCCGTCCCTGCATCCCGGTCCCAGTGTGGAGGAAGTAGTTCGCGCTCGTGTGCTCCGAGAAGTTGGAGGTCATCGAGCGCACGACGCAGAGGTCGTCCACGCAGCCGCCGATGTGGGGCAGCAGGTCGCTCACCCAGAGCCCGCTTTCGCCGCGCCGGCGGAACTGCCAGAGCGGCCGCATGACCTTGCCGTTGTTGTCGAACTGGGTCTTCTCGACCCGGCCGATCACGTCCTTCGGGTCCTTGCCGTGATGCTTCTCGAGCATCGGCTTGTAGTCGAAGGTGTCGACCTGCGACGGCGCGCCGTCCATGTAGAGAAAAATCACGTTCCTCGCGCGGGGCGCGTGATGGAGCCCCCGGCGGACGAGATCGGCCTTGTCCTGCGCGCCCGCCGCAGCCTTGGCGGAGGCGGGACCCAACGCCTCGCCGAACAGCGACGAGAGCGCCAGCGCGCCGAAGCCGTTGGCGCAGCGCGCGAGCATCTCGCGCCGCGTGAGCGGCGTCAGGATCCGACCGCATGAATGGCTCATCGTCCTATCTCACGAAGATGAATTCCTTGGCCTGGAAGATCCCGTGGGCGAGCTCCTTCCACACCTCGGGGCTGCCCGGGTCCGCCGCCTTCATGGCCGCCACGTCCTTGAGCAGCTGCGTCGCGGCGGCGATCTCGTCCGCCGCGGCGGGCCGGCCGAAGGCCGCGCGGAACATGCCGTCGATCCGCTCCTCCGCGGGCTTGCCTTCCGCCGTGAGCCGCTTCGCCCAGACGGCCGCCTGGTCGTGGACGAAGGGATTGTTGCGGAGGATGAGCGACTGGGCCGGCACGTTCGACATCGACCGGCGGCCGATCGCCGTGAAGGGCTGCGGGAAGTCGAAGGCCAGCAGCATCGACGAGATGAAATTGCGGCGCACCGAGAGGTAGACGCTCCGGCGGCCGGCGCCGTCGACCGGTCCGTCGCCCGGACGGCCGCGGCCGTCCTGGAAGCCGTCGAGCTGGATCGGCACCGACGGGCCCTCCATCGTGAGATCGAGGCGTCCGGAGACGGCGAGCATCGAGTCGCGGACCGCCTCGGCGGCGATGCGGCGCGGGGAGCGGTGCTGGAGCAGCGCGTTGGCGGGGTCCGCTTCGAGCGCCTTCGGCGACGGCGTGTCCGACATCCGGTAGGCGCCGGAGAGGACGATCTCGCGGATCAACTTCTTGAAGGAGCCGCCCTCCTCGCCGAAGCGGAGCGCCAGGTGGTCCAGCAGCTCGGGATGGGCGGTTCCCAGTCCCATCCTCCCGAAATCGTCCACGCTGGGCACGAGCCCGCGGCCGAAGAGGTGGTGCCAGATCCGGTTCACCGCCACGCGGGGCACGAGCGGCGTCACGCGCGGGTCGGTCATCTGGCGGGCGAGCTCGAGGCGTCCCCCGCCGCCGCCGCCGAAGGCCTCCAGGAAGCGGCGCGGGACGATCTCCTTCGCCGCGGCCGCGTTGCCCCGGATGAGGAGGTATTCGTCGGCGGGCGGACCGGCGAGGATCGCCGGCGCCGTGCGCGATTCCGCCGGCACTGCGGCGGCGATCTTCGACCGCGCGGCGGCGTAGTCGGCCGCCTCGGGGGCGGCGGGGCCGAAGAGCTCCGGATGGCGGACCATCCAGTCGGCGAGAAGAGCGCAATCGGCGTCGCCCGGCTTCGGCGAGGCGAGCCGCTCGGCCGCATCGCCGAACATCTTCTGGTACGACTCCGCGAGGACGCGCGGCGCCGGGGCGCCCTCGAGGGCGTCGACGACCGCCCGGGCCGGAAGGTCGAAAGGATCGCCCGGAGGCGCGTCGGCCTGGACGACCATCAGGACTTCGAAGTCGGGAGACGCGGACGTGAACTCCACGTGCAGCCGGTGGAGCGGATGATCGACATCGGGACTCGGGTAGTGGCGGAGGTTCTGGCCGACCCAGTGACGGCCCTCCTCCTTCCACGAAGCGAGCGTCGAGGCGTGAAGCGGACCGTTCACCTGTCGATGGCTGTCGACTTCGATGAAGGCGTGGCCCGCGCCGCGGACGAGCGAGTAGACCGACGTGCGGCGGAGGGTGAAGGTCGGCGTCCGGACCATCCGGCCCGAGTCCACCCAGCTGCGGTGGCTCGGCTCGGTCTGGGTCTTGGGCGCGAGACGCAGCGCCTGCCAGACCGGATCGGCGCGAAGCGCGCCCTGCGTCAGGATTTCCTGGAGCGGGCGCCGCGGATCGCTGCCCCAGCCGGCCTCCCCGGCCTTCATGAGCCGGAAGGTCACGCCGTCCTGGGTCCACTCCGGCGGCTCCGGCTTCGTGAAGTCGAAGAGGATCTCGGCGTTGTCGAGCGCCTTCGCGGCCGCCGCCTGGCGGGCGCGCTCCTTCGCCGCGAGCGCGCCGAGATTCCCGCCCTTCACCGCCGTCGCGTAGGCGTGGAAGGGATCCTTCGGATCGGCGGCCGCCTTGCCCAGATGGGCGACCCAGGCGGCCAGCCGCTCGGGGTCGAGCTGGCGGCCCTCGGCGTTCTTCTCCGGTCCGGCCGCCGCTTCGAGGTAGGCGGCGAGCTTGCCCGTCACGGGGCGCGCGGCGGCGGCGACCGCCTGCAGCACGGCCCGCTCGCGCTCCTCGCGGAGCCGCTCGAGATCGCGCGCGGCCTGCCGCTCCTTCTCGATCGTGTCGAAGCGGACCTGCCGGTAGTTCGAGCTCTTGAGGAAGCCCGCGAGGGCGTAGAAGTCTTTCTGCGAGATCGCGTCGAACTTGTGGTCGTGGCAGCGCGCGCAGCTGATCGTCAGGCCGAGGAAGGTCTTGCCGAACACCTCGATCTGGTTGCTGACGCGGTCGAGCTCCTCGACGCGCGTGTCGACCGGCGAGTGGAGCCACTCGCCCAGGTACCACCACCCGGTCCCGAGGACCGATTCGTTCCCGCCGGTCCTCGGATCGAGCCGAGGCTCAGCCAGAAGGTCGCCGGCGAGGTGCTCGGTGAGCAGCCGGGGATAGGGGAGATCCTGGTTGAAGGCGCGGATCACGTAGTCGCGATAGTGCCAGGCGTTGGGCAGCACGTAGTCGTATTCGTGACCGCGGGTCTCGGCGTAGCGGGCGAGGTCGAGCCAGTGACGGCCCCAGGTTTCGCCGAACTGGGGCGACGCGAGCAGGCGGTCGACCAGCCGCTCCAGCGCCGCGTCG
>JACQFK010000193.1 GCA_016200125.1 Planctomycetota bacterium | reverse complement strand
GGGATCGCGGACCTGATCCGCCTCGTGACGCTGCAGAAGTCCTTTTCCTCGCCACTGGCGGTGATCGCGATGGGCGAGTACGGCGAGCCGCTCCGCGTGCTCTACCGCCGCTACGGCGGCTGGCTGACCTTCGTGTCGCTCCAGGCGGGCCTCGAATCGGCGCCCGGGCAGATCACGCTCGAGGAGATGGTCCGCCACTACCAGGGGAAGACGATCGACGACGCGACGGAGGTCTACGGGGTGATCGGGAATCCGGTGGCCCACTCCAAGAGCCCGGCGCTGTTCAACGACGTGTTCAAGCACCTGGGGATCAATGCGCGCTACGTGAAGATCAAGGTCGATGACCCGGCGCCGCTGCGCGAGCTCGTCGGGGCGATGGAGCTGCGCGGCCTCTCGGTGACGATCCCGCACAAGCAGGCGGTGCTCGCCTCGGCGGACGAGGCCGACGAGATCGCGCGCGGGATCGGCGCGGCGAACACGATCACGGCGCGGGAGGGGAAGCTGTCGGCCTCGAACACCGATCTGCCCGCCGCGATGGAGGCGATCCGGGACGCGGCGGTGAAGACCTGGTCGCACGGCGTGTACGGGATGCGGGCGCTCGTGCTGGGCGCGGGGGGCGTCTCGCGGGCGATCGCCTGGGGGCTCAAGCGCGAGGCGGCGAGGGTGGTGATCGCGAACCGCACGTTCGAGCGGGGGAAGGCGCTGGCGGAGGAGCTGGGCGTCGAAACCGTCCGCTGGGAGAGCCTGATCGACGCGCGGGCCCAGCTCGTGGTGAACGGCACCTCGCTGGGCATGGCGCCGAACACGGAGGGATCGCCGGTGGATCCCTCCTTCTTCAAGAAGGACATGATCGCGATGGACACCGTATACACGCCGCGGAACACGAAATTCCTGCGGGACGCGCGGTCGGCCGGGGCGACGACCATCGACGGCGTGGAGATGTTCCTGCGCCAGGCGAACCACCAGTTCAGGCTCTGGAAGGGCCGGCCGATCCCGACGGAGATCCTGAAGGAGTTCGGGCAGAAGCTGTAGAAGACGAAAGCCGAAAACCGAAAATCGAAAACCGGGGAGCGTGGAGGAGCGCCAGGGAGGCGCAGAAGACGGCGGCCCCCGAGGCCAGGACGACCCGCCCATTGAAGAGGACGTTGTTCCAGTTCCAGCTGGTCCCGGTGTTCTCCTCAAGCCTCCATTCCTGACAGGCCCGCCGTGGCCAGCCGTAGGCGCGCACCCAGGAGTCTTCCCAGACGCCGCGGTCCGAGGTGATGTGCTGGCTCCGGATGGGATGGAAATTGAGGCTGATCAGGGCGGCCGCGGCGACGACGGAGAGGCGGAAAGCCGCCCGGACCGGCCGGCCGCGCTTCGCCATTCCGATCCGCTATTCGACGACCGTGACGACCATGCCCTTGTAGGCCAGCGCGGCGACCTCGACGACCTCCTCGTTCAGCATGCGCACGCAGCCGTTGGAGGCCTTCGAGCCGATCGAGCCCGGGTCGTTGGTGCCGTGGATGCCGATCCCATGGTGGATGTCGTGCTCGAGGGAGATCCACCACTTGCCGAGCGGATTCTGGGGATCGCCGTAGGGGACCGGGGTCTTGCCGGTGATCTTGACGTCGGGGGGCGGCCACCACGCGGGGTTCGGATTCTTGCCGCCCATGACGAACTTCGCGACGGGGGTCTCCTTGTTCGGCGCGCCGATCGTGATCGTGTAGGCCTTGAAGGGGCAGCCCTCGTAGAGGACCCACATCCTGAACATCGACTTGTCGACGAGCAGCGACCAGGCGCCCTTCGCCAGGCGGAGCTTGCGGCCGGCGCGGAGGATGGCGTTCTCGGGGTAGTTGTTCACGTACATGATCGCGCCCTTGACGCCGTTGAGCGCCTTGAACTTCCGCGCGATCATCTCGAGCGTGTCGCCCTGCTGGATCTCGTAGAGCTCGACGTCCTTCTCGTCCGTGCGGTTCTGGAGCAGCTCGCGGTTGATGCGGATGCCCTGCTGGGCCAGCTCGGTCCGCTCGGCGTCGCCCACCGGGCCGCCGAAGGCGGCGGCGACCTTGGCGCGGGCGTCGCGCCAGCGGCCGTCGGCGATCAGCTCGTCGATCTCGGTCTTGAGCGTCTTGACGGGCGGGGTGAAGCTGACGGGGACGGGCGGCGGAGGGGCGATCTTCTTCGGCGCCTCGGCCTTCGGCGTCTCGACGACGACCGCGGGCTCGGCCTTGGGCGCCGGGGCCTTCTCCGCCGCGACGGGCGCGGGGGCCGCGGCCGCCGGAGCCGGCGGCTTGGGGCGGAAGAACGCGAAGTAGGCGACGGCCGACGCGAGGGCGACGGCGATCAGGATCGTGGGCAGGCGGGACGGCTTGCGGACGTCGGGAGCGGCGAGCATGGTTCCCCTCTCTCTATCTCTCCGGGGGAGAGTATGACCCCGAATCGTCCGAAGTCAAGGACAAATCATAACTTATGATTTAAAGGGCGCGGCGGGACTGGACTTGGACGTACGGGGGAAGTAAGCTGTCCGCCCTATGAAAAGCTACAAGATCGGCGTGGTGGGCGGCGACGGCATCGGGCCCGAAGTGGCCGCGGAAGCCGTCAAGGTCCTCAAGAAGGTGCAGGACGGCTTCGCGCTCGAATTCATCGACTATCCGTTCGGCGCGGACCACTACCTCAAGACCGGCGAGTTCGTCCCCGACAAGGCGATGGACGAGATCCGGACGCTCGATGCGGTCCTGCTGGGCGCGCTCGGCGACCCGCGCTGCGCGCCCGGCGTCCTCGAGCGCGGCATCCTCTTCCGGCTGCGCTTCGGACTGGACCTCTACGTCAACCTGCGGCCGATCAAGCTCTACACCGAGAAGCTCTGCCCCATCAAGGGCAAGACCCCGAAGGACATCGACATGGTGGTCTGCCGCGAGAACACCGAGGACGCCTACTCCGGCGAGGCCCGCTTCGAGAAGAAGGGCACGCCCGACGAGGTGGCGATCCAGGAGGCGCGCTACACCTGGAAGGGGACCGAGCGCATCATCCGCTACG
>JACQFK010000192.1 GCA_016200125.1 Planctomycetota bacterium | reverse complement strand
TTCGACTCTTCGATTGTTCGCGATGCCGGTTCGTTGAGTGTGATCGAGGGCTGCGGTGCGATAGGTGTGGCTCCAAAGGGAGTACCAGCCTCCACCGCTTCTCGATGCTGGGTCGGAATGCATCGCAATGACTGACCGCCACATCTCCGCAGTGAGAATAATTCCAGCTTCCCTGCTCCTGATGCTGACCGCAGGAGGCCTTTTCGCAAGGTTTGTCCCGTTCTTCTCGTGCGTGAGTTGCGTCGTTCGTCGAGGAATTCCCCGAGGACATCACAGCGACATCGAGAATTGCAGGTATTGTCACGGCAAGGGACGCGCCACTTGCCTCGAGCATTGGCGGAGCAGGCAAGACTGGTATTCGCCCCCAGACTTGCGGATCGAGTAGGCGTCTACGCCAGAAGCTCGTGGATCACGTGACCGTGGACGTCGGTCAGGCGGCGATCAGCGCCGTTGTGACGCATGACCAGCTTCTCGTGGTCGATCCCGAGCAGGTGCAGGATCGTGGCGTGGAGGTCGTAGCCCATGACCGGATCCTTCGCGGCCTTCCAGGCCCATTCGTCGCTCTCGCCGTAGGACATGCCGGCCTTCACGCCGGCCCCCGCCAGCCATGAAGTAAAGACCCCACCGTTGTGGTCGCGGCCGACGCTGCCCTGCGCGAAGGGCATCCGGCCGAACTCCGTCGTCCACACCACCAGCGTGTCGTCGAGCAGGCCGCGCTGCTTCAGGTCCTTCAGCAGCGCCGCGATCGGCTGGTCCACCGCCCCCGCGATGAAGGTCAGTTCCTTGGCGATGTCGGCGTGATTGTCCCAGTTGCCCGTCGCGCCCGCCGTGCCGCTCCACAGCTGGACGAAGCGGACGCCGCGCTCCAGCAGGCGACGCGCCGTCAGGCAGTTCGTGCCGAAGTCGAGCGTCTCCTTCCGGTCCAGGCCGTAGAGCTTCCGCGTCTCGTCCGACTCCTTCGAGAGATCGAGCGCGTCGGGCGCCGAGAGCTGCATCCGCGCCGCCAGCTCGTAGGACGCGATCCGCCCCTCGAGCCGCGAATCGCCGGGCCGCGTGGAGAGATGCTCGCGGTTCAGGCGATCCAGCAGCGCCAGCCCCTCCGCCTCGCTCTCCTTCGTGATCCCCGGCAGCTTCGGCGGGAAGAGGTCCGCCACCGGCTCGGGCGCCGTCGGACGCAGCAGCGTCCCCTGGTGGACTACAGGCAAAAAGCCCGGGCCGAAACTGCCCTTGGAGTTATAAGGCAGGCCGCGCGAGTCGGGGATCACCACGAAGGCCGGCAGGTTCTCGCTCAGGCGCCCCAGCGCGTAGGAGACCCAGGAGCCCATGCAGGGAAAACCCGGCAGGACGAAGCCCGTGTTCTGCAGGTAGACCCCCGGACCGTGCACGTTCGTCTTGGACTGCATCGAGTAGATGAAGGCAAGATCGTCGACGCAGGTCGCCACATGCGGAAACACGCTCGAGACCCAGCGGCCCGACTGTCCGTGCTGCTTCCAGGTGTAGGGGCTCTTCAGCACCGTGCCCGGCGTGCTCGTCGCCGCCTCGACCCGGATCCCCGCGCCCGGGTCGAACTTCTGGCCGTGGCGCTTCTCGAGCTCGGGCTTGTAATCGAAGGTATCCATCGGGCTCGCCCCGCCGTTCATGAACAGGTGGAGCACCCGCTTGGCCCTCGGCGGATGATTCTGGGCGAAGAGATCGGATTGACCGAGCAGTTGCGCGAGCGCGACCGCGCCCAGGCCGCTGGCCGAGCAGCCGAGGAACTCTCTGCGATTCATCTTCAATCCAGAAACATGAACTCGTTGCTGTTCAGCAGCACGCGGCACGCGTTCGCGAGCCCGTGCTTCGCCGCGTAGGCCGAAACCTCCTTCAGCTCCGCCGCGGACGGCGATCGCTGAAGAATCAACCGGTAGGCCTCAGCCACACTCCCCGCGCGAGCCGCCAGGTGCTCGCTCTGGCGCACCACGAAGCGATTGTTCATCACCGCCATCGCCTGCAGAGGCGTGACGCTGACGTTGCGCGCGCCCGTCAACTGCGAGGCATCCGGGCAATCCAGGGTCTCCATGAAGGGATCCGGCAGGGTCCGGAAGATCCAGCGGTAGATCGAGCGCCTGAAGTTGTCGGGATGATCCACGTCGTAGCGCCCATAGTCCACCTTCGGGGTCACGCCGGGGTTCGGGTCCTCATAGTGGAACTGCTTCACCGAGGGGCCGCCCATCGCGAGATCGAGCTTGCCGCTCGCCTGCAGGATCGAATCGCGCACCTGCTCCGCATCCAGCCGCAGGCGGTTCATCCGCCACAGGTACAGGTTCGATCCGTCGAGCTTCGCGAAGTCCGGCCGCTCGGCCGACGACTGCTTGTAGACCGCGCTGGTCACGATCAGGCGATGCAGCTGCTTGAGCGAGCCGCCCTGATCGCGGAACCAGACCGCCAGCCAGTCGAGCAGCTCGGGATGCGTGGGCGGCGCCCCCATGCGGCCCAGGTCGTTGGGCGAATCGGCGATGCCCCTTCCAAAGTGGTGGTGCCAGACGCGGTTGACGATGGACCGCCAGGTCATGACGTTGCGCGGGTCCACGATCCAGGCGGCCAGCGCGGCGCGGCGCGCGCCTTCGTCGGCGGCGTCGGCGATCGCGAAGGGAGCGGGAACGCAGGAGAGCCCGCCCGGAGCCGCCGGTTCGGCGGGCTTGGTCACGTCGCCGCGCTTGAGCAGGAAGATCGGCCTCGGCGCGCGCGCCGGGGCGAACTTCGCCTCG
>JACQFK010000191.1 GCA_016200125.1 Planctomycetota bacterium | reverse complement strand
GGGTCAACGTGTTCCCCGGCTTCCCGGCGGTCGACGCCCTGATCGAGAACGGCCGGGTGGCCGGCGTCCGGACGGGGGACAAGGGGGTCGACAAGCAGGGCCAGCGGAAGGCGAACTACGAGGCGGGCGTCGACATCAAGGCCAAGGTCACGATCGTCGGCGAAGGGCCGCGCGGATCGCTTACGCGGATCCTGTCCGACCGCTTCAAGCTTGCCGAGGGCCGCGCGCCCCAGGTCTACGCGACGGGCGTGAAGGAGATCTGGGAGATGCCCCAGGGGTCGACTCCGAAGGGCCGCGTGATCCACACGATGAACTGGCCGCTGCCGCACGAGACCTTCGGCGGCGGCTTCATCTACACGATGTCGAAGGACCGGATCGACCTGGGCTTCGTCACCGGGCTCGACTACCGGGATCCCTTCACCGACCCGCACCACAACCTGCAGAAGTTCAAAACGCATCCGAAGATCCGCACGCTGCTCGACGGCGGCAAGATGATCGAGTACGGCGCGAAGACGATTCCGGAGGGCGGCTGGGCGGCGGTCCCGAAGCTGCAGATGGACGGCGCGATGCTGGCGGGGGATTCGGCGAGCCTGCTCGACGCGCAGCGGCTGAAGGGCGTCCACCTGGCCCTCAAGAGCGGCATGCTCGCGGCGGAGACGGCCTTCGAGGCGATCGAGAAGGGCGACAGTACGGAGAAGACGCTCTCCGCCTACACGGAGCGGGTCGACGCGAGCTACATCAAGGCCGAGCTCTGGAAGGCGCGCAACTTCAAGAAGGGCTTCAAGTTCGGGCTCATGGGGGGCGCGCTCGGGGCGGCCGCGGGGGAGTTCACGGGCGGCTGGAGCCCCTTCGAGTTCGTCCGGATCCCGGCGGGCCACACCCGCATGAAGTCCCTGGAGAAGGTCCACGGCTCCGCCGCCGCCAAGCCCGACAAGATCAAGTTCGACGACAAGCTCACCTTCTCGAAGCTTTCGGACATCTACGCCTCGGGGACGATCCACGACGAGGACCAGGCCTGCCACCTGCACGTGCTCGATCCGAAGATCTGCGTGGACCGCTGCACGAAGGAGTTCGGGAATCCCTGCCAGCACTTCTGCCCGGCGGCGGTCTACGAGTGGGTGGGGAAGCTCCAGATCAACTTCTCGAACTGCGTCCACTGCAAGACCTGCGACATCATGGACCCCTACGACATCATCCGCTGGGTGCCCCACGAAGGCGGCGGCGGCCCCGCCTATCAGAATCTGTAGGAGGCGGCATGAACCGGCGGACGCCGAGGATGCTCCTGCCCTGGACGATCCTGCTCCTGCTGATCCTCGGAGCCGGCGCCCATGTCGGCTTCTACCGGGGCCAGGAGTGCCCCACCTGCCTGCGCCATGAACGGGAGACGGGCCACATCGTGCGGAGCCTCGCCCTCACGACCCACGGCTGCGTCCTCTGGGGCTGGACCGGCTGTCCGGACTGCCATGGACGCATGAAAGTCACGCCGCTGCGTTCCAGGCAGCTCCAGCGCGCCGTGCCCTAGACCCCGTCCCCTCCTCGATTCTTCTTTGTGCCTTCGTGTCTTTGTGTTTAATTCCTTCCATGACCAGCTTCAAGAACTTCATCGGCGGCAGGTGGGTCCCGGCGAAGAGCGGGAAGACCTTTCCCGACCGAAACCCGGCGGACCTCGACGACGTCGTGGGCGAGTTCCCGGCCAGCGAGGCGAAGGACGTCGACGCCGCCGTGGCCGCGGCGAATAAGGCCTACAACGGCTGGCGCCTCACGCCGGCCCCGAAGCGCGGCGAGCTGATCCTCAAGGTCGGCGAGATCCTCACCCGGCGCAAGGAGGAGATCGCGAAGGCCATGACGCGCGAAATGGGCAAGGTGCTCAAGGAGGCGCGGGGCGACGTCCAGGAGGGCATCGACACCGCCTGGCTGCACGGGAGCGAGGGGCGCCGGCTCCACGGGTTCTCGGCGCCGAGCGAGCTCGCGAACAAGACGGGCTGGACGATGCGGGTCCCGATCGGCGTCGCCGGCCTCATCACGCCCTGGAACTTTCCGCTGGCGATCCCCACCTGGAAGTCCTTCCCGGCGCTGGTCGCGGGCAACACGATCGTCCTCAAGCCGGCGAGCGACACCCCGCACTGCTCCCATCTCCTGATGGAGGTCCTCGAGGAGGCGGGCCTGCCGGCGGGCGTCGTCAACCTCGTCCACGGCTCCGGCTCCACGGTCGGCGGGGCGCTCGTCAGGCACCCGGACACCCGCGTGATCAGCTTCACCGGCTCCAGCGCCGTGGGGCGAGAACTCCATGCCGAGGCGGGGCGGATGCTGAAGCGCGTCTCCCTCGAGCTGGGCGGCAAGAACGCGCAGATCGTCATGGACGACGCCGACCTCGACCTCGCGCTCGACGGCGTCCTCTGGGGCGCCTTCGGCACGACGGGCCAGCGCTGCACCGCGACCTCGAGGCTCATCCTCCACAAGAAGATCCACGACGAGTTCGTCGGGCGGCTGGTCGAGCGGGCGAAGAAGCTGCGCATCGGGCCGGGCCTCGACGAGAAGAACGAGGTCGGGCCGCTCATCAACCGCGAGCGGGTGAAGGCGGTCGACGAGTACGTGAAGATCGGGAAGAAGGAGGGCAGGCTGCTCTGCGGCGGCGGGCCCGCGGAGGAGGGGACGCTCGCGAAAGGCTGCTTCTATCAGCCGACGGTCTTCGACGGCGTGAAGCCGGCGGCCCGGATCGCGAAGGAGGAGATCTTCGGGCCGGTCCTCTCGGTGCTGACGGTGAAAGACCTTGACGAGGGAGTGCGCTGTTTGAATGATACCGCCTACGGTCTCTCCAGCTCCATCTATACCCGGGACGTCAACAACGCCTTCTATGCCATGCAGGAGCTGGAAACGGGCATCGTCTACGTGAACGCCCCCACGATCGGCGCGGAATGCCATTTCCCCTTCGGGGGCACGAAGGACACGGGGAACGGCCACCGGGAGGGGGCGCACCCGGTCTACGAGGTGTTCACGGAGTGGAAGACGGTGTACGTGGACTACAGCGGGAGCCTCCAGCGAGCCCAGATAGATAATCGGAAGCGCGAATGAAGATAGGGATTCCGAAGGAGACGGCGCCCGGCGAGAGACGGGTGGCCCTCATCCCGGAGACGGTCAAGAAGCTCGCCGCGAAGAAGATCGAGACCGTGATCGAGACCGGCGCGGGCGCCGCCTCCTCCTTCTCCGACGCGGAGTACCAGGCGGCCGGGGCCCAAGTGGCCTCGTCGCTCGAGGATCTCGTCTCGAAGACGGACGTCATCGTCAAGGTCGTCCGTCCGGGCGACGCCGAGATCGCGAAGCTGAAGGAGGGGACCGCGCTGGTCTGCCTCCAGTACCCGCTGTCGAGCCCCGACTTCGTCAAGGCCACGGCCGCGAAGAAGCTGATGACCATCGCGCTCGACATGATCCCGCGCACTTCGCTCGCGCAGAGCATGGACGTGCTGAGTTCGCAGGCGAACCTCGCCGGCTACTGGGCCGTGGTCGCCGCCGCGACGCGGCTGCCCAAGATCTTCCCGATGCTCATGACCGCCGCCGGCACGATCACGCCCTCGCGCGTCCTCGTGATGGGCGTCGGCGTCGCCGGCCTCCAGGCGATCGGCACCGCGAAGCGGCTGGGCGCGATCGTCGAGGCGACCGATGTGCGTCCCGAGACGAAGGAGCAGGTCGAGTCCCTCGGCGGCAAGTTCCTGATGGTCCAGGGCGTGGAATACAAGCAGGGCACGGGCGGCTACGCCGTCGAGCAGTCGGACGAGTACAAGAAGGCGCAGGCGGAGATGATCTCCGCGGCGATCTCGAAGGCCGACGTCGTGATCACCACCGCGCTCATCCCGGGCCGCAAGGCGCCCCTGCTCGTGACGGAAGACCAGGTGAAGTCGATGCGCGCCGGGTCGGTGATCGTCGACCTCGCCTCCGAGCAGGGCGGCAACGTCGTCGGCTCCGAGGCGGGAAGGGACGTCGTGAAGCACGGCGTGACGATCATCGGCGGCCTTTCGGTGCCGAGCAACGTGGCCTTCCACGCGAGCCAGGCCTTCTCGCGCAACATCGAAAAGCTCCTCGGCCACATCACGGCGGACGGCAACTGGAAGATCGACCTGAACGAGGAGATCACCAAGGGCTGCGTGATTACGAAAGAGGGGGAGATCGTGCACGCGAAGGTCAAGGAGACGATCAAGTGACCATCGACCAGATCCTGGCAGGGCTCTACGTCTTCTCGCTCGCGGCCTTCCTGGGGTTCCAGATCATTTCCAAGGTCCCGCAGCTGCTGCATACCCCGCTCATGGCCTTCACGAACGCGATCTCGGGCATCTCGCTCGTGGCGTCGCTGCTCATCGCCGGACGGAAGTCCGAGTCCCTGCTCATCCCCATTCTGGGCGCGATCGCCGTGGCGTCGGCCACGATCAACGTCGTCGGCGGCTTCGTGATCACCGACCGCATGCTCAAGATGTTCAAGAAGAGGGGGGCCTCCAAGTGATGGGCCTTCTGGCTTCGTTCCTGCAGGCCGACGTCCCGCCCCTCGACTACCGAGTCCTCACGTACCGGGTGGCCCTCTTCGTCGCCTCGCTGCTCTTCCTGGTGGGCCTCCGGATGCTGACCAACCCGGAGACGGCCCGCCGGGGCATGCAGCTGGCGGTGGTGGGCATGGTCCTGGGCGTGCTGGGGACGCTCGTCCATCGCGACATCGTCAATTACGGGTGGATCATCGGCGGCCTCGTGGTCGGCACGGTCATCGGCGTTCCGATGGGCCTGCTGATTCCGATGACCAAGATGCCGGAGCGGATCGCGCTGTCGCACGCCGGCGGCGGCCTGGCGGTCGCGCTGGTGGGCATCGGAGAATACCTCGAGGGCCATCCCCAGCACTCCGCGTTCGCGATGGGCGCCGTCAGCTTCGAAATCCTGATGGGCGCGATCACGTTCACGGGGTCGCTCATGGCGTTCGGCAAACTGGCGGAGATCCTGCCGGGCAAGCCGATGACGTTCGGCGGCCAGAACGCGATCAACTTCCTCCTGCTGGGCGGGGCGCTGGCGGGCCTCGTGACGCTCGTGGTGAGCCCGGGGCTCTCCTCGGTGTTCTACGCCCTCGTCGGCCTGGCGCTGCTCCTGGGCGTCCTGCTCGTGCTGCCCATCGGCGGGGCCGACATGCCGGTCGTGATCTGCCTGCTCAACTCCTACGCGGGCCTGGCGGCGTCGGCCTCGGGCTTCGCGCTGGACAACAACGTCCTCATCATCTGCGGCGCGCTGGACGGCGGCTCGGGCTTCATCCTCGCCCTGATCATGTCCAAGGCGATGAACCGCTCCTTCGCGAACGTGCTCTTCGGCGCCTTCGGCAGCGACGCGACGGCCGCCGCGGGCGGCGGGGGCGGGAAGGGCGGCAACGTGCGCGAGGGGACGGTCGAGGACGCGGCCGAGCTGCTCAAGATCGCGCAGAGCGTCATCGTGGTGCCGGGCTACGGCATGGCGGTCGCGCAGGCGCAGCACGCCACGCGCGACCTGGCGGGCGCCCTCGGCGCGAACGGGACGACCGTCAAGTACGCGATCCACCCGGTCGCGGGGCGCATGCCCGGGCACATGAACGTGCTGCTCGCCGAGGCGAACGTCCCCTACGACCAGCTCTTCGAGCTCGAGGCCATCAACGACGAGTTCCAGCGGACCGACGTGGCTATCGTGGTCGGGGCCAACGACGTCGTCAACCCCGCCGCGAAGACCTCGCCGGGCAGCCCGATCTTCGGGATGCCCATCCTGAACGTCGACCAGGCGAAGGCGGTGATCGTGCTCAAGCGCTCGATGAAGCCCGGCTTCGCCGGCATCGAGAACGAGCTCTTCGTTCTTCCCCAGACGATGATGGTCTTCGGCGACGCCAAGCAGACCCTGGGGAAGATCACGGCGGCGATGAAGGGCGGGGGCCACTAACCGCGCCCCGCCGCGGGAGACTTCAGGCATGTCCACGAAGGGGCGTTCGACGGTGGCGGCCCTCCTGCTGTTCGGCGGGCTGCTGATTGCCGTCGCCGCCGGCGTCACCAAGAGCGATGCGCGCATCCAGTACGAGCGGGATGTGGCCCGCCAGCGACCCGATCCGAGGGTCCCCCAGAACGGCTTCGCCAACGTCGTGATGGCGCTCGGGTTCCTGGTCGCCGCGGGAGGCATATGCCTGATCGGGTTGTCGCTGCGGGACATGACGCGGGATATCAACGCCGCGCAGTCGCAGGCGGAAGCCCGGATGCGGATGGAGGTCGCCGAGAAGCGCGATCCGAAGCCGAAAGCCTGACAGCGCCCCGGATTCTCTGTTATCATTTGAATATCATGAACCTCTACTTGAACGGCGAATACCTTCCGCTCGAGCAGGGCCGCGTTTCGGTCGAGGACCGCGGATTCCAGTTCGGCGACGGCGTCTACGAAGTGATCCGCGTCTACCGGGCCAAGCCCTTCCGGCTGGGCAAGCACCTGGCCCGCCTCGAGCAGAGCGTGAAGGGGGTCGAGATGCCGCTCCCCGAGCCGCTCCAGAAGATCGAGGAGGTCTGCCTCAAGGTCATCAAAGGCCTGGAGGAATGCACGATCTATCTCCAGGTGACCCGCGGCGCGGCTCCGCGCGTGCATGCTTTTCCCCGGGACCTCCGGTGACCGAGGGCACGACGTCCAACGCCTTCTTCGTGCGGGGCGGCGCGCTCTTCACCCATCCGGCCGACCACCGCATCCTCAACGGCGTCACGCGCGACGCGGTCCTCGAGCTCGCCCGCCAGCAGGGCTTCCGGGTCCGCCACCAGGGGGTCACCCTCGCCGAGGCGACGGCCTCCGAGGAGGCGTTCATGACGGGGACCACCACGGAGATCATGCCCGCCGTCACGATCGATGGCAAGCCGGTGGGCACGGGAAAGCCGGGGCAGGTGACGCTCAAGCTGCGGGCGGCGTACCGGGAGCTGACCGAGAAGGAATGCGGATAAACCCAAATCCCAAATCCGAAATCCGAAATCCGAAACGGATCGCCCCCCCATCCCCCCTCCTGCACGAAGTTCGTCGCGACGACGACGGCTGTGATGAAGCTCGTCGAGGAGGGGAAGCTCTCGCTCGACGAGCCGATCGGGAAGTACCTGAAGCCCTTCGAGGGGCGGCGCATTTCGATCCGGGACTGCCTCCATCACTGCTCGGGCCTGCCGGCCTACCTGACGCCCAAGTCGCGCAGTACGGACGGGATCCTGGCGGAGATCGCCGCGCTCAAGCCGGGGAACGGGGGCTACACCTACAGCTGCCTCAACATGATCTCGCTCGCGCGCATCGTGGAGCTGGTCGTGAAGATGCCGCTCGCGGAGTACCTGCGGATCAATTTCTTCGAGCCGCTCGGCATGAAGGACACGAGCTTCTCGCCGCCCCCCGCGCGCTGCGCGCCGACGGGGCCCGACCTGCAGGGCGTAGTCCACGATCCGCTCGCCCGGAGTTATGCCACGCCCGAGCACCAGTCGGGGAACGCGGGGCTCTTCTCGACGGGCGCCGACCTGGGCCTCTTCTGCCGCGCGCTGCTCCAGGGCCGGGTCCTCAAGCCGGAGACCGTGGCGGCGATGTTCAGCCCCGACGAGCACACCCGCGGGCTGGGCTGGGACGTGTTCGACGACTGGCCCTACAAGCCGGGCGTGGGCCACACGGGCTTCACCGGGACGCTGCTCTGGCTGGACCCCGACAGCGGCCGCTTCGCCGTCGTGCTGACCAACCGCGTGCTGAGCGGCGAGAAGACCAGCGTGACCCGCCTGCGCCGCGAGGTCTTGGCCGCCCTCAATTCGCGGACGCAGCACGGCCAGTAGGGACGAGGTACCAGGGACCTGGTACCAGGAGATCTCCGGTCCAACTGAGCTCCAAGTCCCGGACTCACGGCTGTGGTGAGGAGCAGGAGGGACCGCCCTCACAAGTTGATTCGTCCTTCGAAAGGGGAAGGGTTCCTGGTACTTGGTACTTGGTACTTCAGGGGATATACTTGCCTCGTGCCCGACCTCAATCCCGGCGGCGGTTCCTTCGAGACCAGCCGCTACCTCATGGACTCGGCGGCCCGGCTGTCGGTCAAGAACCAGGTCCTGGAGCGGCTCCTCTGCCTGTTCAGCGGGCCGACCGTGGCCGACCGCCTGCACAACGACATCCTCGACATCTCCATGATGGCGCTGCCCTGCGAGGCGTCGTCGGTCTTCCGGGCGGACAAGAAGGGCGCGCTCACCCTGGTCGCCGCCCGCGGAAGGGTGGCGGACAAGGTGATCGGCCTCAAGCTCAAGAAGGGGCAGGGCATCGCGGGCGCCTGCGCCCAGGACGGGCGGACGCTTCCCGTGAGCGACGTCGCCAGCGATCCGCGTCACGCCGCCGCCTTCACCAAGGCGCTCGGGTTCGAGACGCGCTCCCTCGTCGCGGTTCCCATGGTCCACCAGGACCGCGTGCTGGGCGTGATCGAGCTCGTCAACAAGACGGGCAGCAACCAGTTCCAGCGCCACGAGATCGAACTCGTCGAGCGCATCGGGAGGACCGCCGGGGACCTCCTGGTCCGGGGCATGGAGAAGCACAAATGATCGACATCGACGCCATCCTGAAGGAGCTCGTGGGCCGCCGCGGGTCGGACCTCCACCTCAA
>JACQFK010000012.1 GCA_016200125.1 Planctomycetota bacterium | reverse complement strand
CTCTGCGGCTGCGGCCACCTCTACCTCGAGAAGGACTTCAACGGCTACGTCGGATTCGGGGTCATCGTCGCGGCGATCGTCGGGTCCGGCATCTTCTGGGCGCGCAACGTCTACCTCGCCGTCGGGATCCTCGGCGTGGCGGCGCTGATCGATCTCGTCTTCTGGGTCGTCTCCCGCGAGCGGACCGTCTGCTACCGCTGCGTGGCGACCTACCGTCGCGCGGCGCCCAATCCGGCCCACGAGCGCTACGAGCTGGGGACGGCCGGGCGCTTTGCGGACGACTACGATGAGCAGCGCGGACTCCATCAGAAGTAGGGCCCGCGAGCTGGGCTTCGAGAAGGTCGGCATCGCCCGCGTCGGCGCGGCGCCGCACGGCGAATTCCTCGGGCGCTGGCTCGGGCTCGACTACCACGGCGAGATGGCCTACATGGCCCGCTCGCCCGACCGGCGCACCCACCCGGCGAAGGTCCTCCCCGGCGCGCGCTCGATCGTCTGCGTCGTGAAGAACTACCAGTCCCCCGGCGACCATTCCGCCGACCCGCGCGTCGGCCGCATCTCCCGCTACGCCTGGGGCGACGACTACCACGACGTGCTGCTCGAGAAGCTTCACGAGCTCCGGACCCACATCGAGCGGCTCGGCGGGAGCGCGAAGGTCTGCGTCGACACGAACGCCGTCCTCGAGAAGCCCTGGGCCCAGCAGGCGGGCCTCGGCTGGCAGGGCAAGCACTCGAACCTCCTCTCGCGCGACCTGGGCTCCTGGTTCTTCCTCGGCGAGCTGCTGACCGACCTCGACCTCGAGCCCGACGCGCCGCACGCGGAGGACTACTGCGGGACCTGCACGGCCTGCATCGATCTCTGCCCCACGAAGGCGATCGTGGCCCCCTATGTTGTGGACTCGCGGAAGTGCATCGCCTACCTGACGATCGAGCACCGAGGGGCGATTCCGCGGGAGCTGCGGCCGCTCATGGGCAACCTCGTGTTCGGCTGCGACATCTGCCAGGACGTCTGCCCCTGGAACAAGTTCGCGCAGGTCGCCCCCGAGCGGGAGTTCTACGCCCGCGACGGGAACCTGACCCCCTCGCTGATCTCGCTGATGGGGCTGACGCGCGACGAGTTCAACCGCCGCTTCAAGGACAGCCCGGTGAAGCGGGCCAAGCACACGGGCTTCCTCCGGAACGTCGCGGTCGCGCTCGGGAACTCCAACGATCCCGCGGCGCTCCCCGCGCTCGAGAAGGCCCTCGAGCACGAAGAGCCGCTCGTCCGGGCCCACGCGGCCTGGGCGCTGGGGCGGCTGGGCGGCCGGGCCGCGCTCGAACGGCGCCGCGCGGTCGAGCCCGCGCCCGAGGTGATCGAGGAGATCGACGCCGCCCTCCGGCTTCCTTCATGAGCGTCTCCGTCTACGTCATGCCCCTGCGAACCTATCTGGGCGGCTCGATCCGGACGACCTGGGCGGGCGGCGCTTCGCCTCCCTCGATGCGGCGACGGACGGCGGAGGAGGTTCGGCTCGGTTTCGATGCCTTCGGGGAGCAGCTGGGGCGCCTGCTGGCCGTCCGGCCGGACTGGGATGAGGAGGCTCCGTTCCGGGCGGCCCTCACCTTCAGCCTCGAGCACTTCGCCGGTCCCTTCCTCTACGCCCGGAGCCAGGCCTACCGGCGCCGCCTGCCGATCCTCTGCGCGCTCGAAGCCCCCCAGATCTGGATCCCCGCGGACTTCGAACCCGTGTTCCAGGTCGCGCCCCCCTGGGATCCGGAGAAGGAGCTGACGGTGGCGTCGAGCCCCCGGCTGAAGTCGGAGCTGGAGCGTCTCGCGGAGTGGATCGACGAAGAGGATCGGGAGGACCTGGCCGAGGCGGGACATGTCGCGGGACGCCTGCGGGAGTTCGCATCCCTGGGTATCGAGCACCGCACGCCGGTGATCGTCGAAGGCTGAGCCTACTTCTTCTTCTCCCTCAGCGGGCCGGAGTCGTTCTTCGCGTTCAGGCTCACCGTGGGATCGTCGGCGACGTTGACCCAGACGTGGACGTGCGGCGCGCCGCGGTAGTGCCAGACGAAGGCCGGCCCTTCCACGCGCCAGTTGTCCCAGATGCCGTCGTTGCCCAAGTCGTCGTCCTGGTAGAACGCGAGCGAGCAGGCGTCCAGCCCCCCCTGAGCCTTCAGGCAAGCGACGGCCTCGTCCTGGTCCGACTGCCGGTAGGGCTCGATCAGCTTCTGGAGCACCTTCTGCATGTGCTCCTTCTGGTCGGGCGACATCCCGCCGATCGGAAGGCCGGGGAACTTCCCTTCCTTCCCCTGGAAGGCGATCTGCGCCTCGTCGGGCGCCTCGGGCAGCAGCGCCAGTTTCTGCTGCTTTCCGTCGAGCATCTTGAAGAGGTTGTTCGCCATGACCGACTGGTGCCAGAAGACGTTGTCCGGATGGTTGGACTTCTCGTAGTAGCCGCTGGCCGCGTGGCCGTAGAGGATCGGGCCGCCGAAGGCCACGTGCTCCATCGAGTTCCCGTCGCAGCGGACCGTGCCGTGGCGGCCGGACAGCACGAACTCGAACTTGCCGTGTCCGGGCTCCCCGAAGAGCGCGATGCTCTGCGCGACGCCGTAGCCGCCCAGGTCGTCCTTGAACTGCCGGTCGAAGCGCTGGATCCAGTCGGGGTTGACGATCCCCTCGAAGACCTGCCGGATCAGCGACTGCTGGGCGCCGCTGAAGAAGTCGCTCTTGATGGCCGGCTTGGTGATCCTCCAGTTGTTCGAGAGATAGCAGCGGAGGAGGCCTCGGCTCTTCTCCTGGTGGTCCCAGGGGAAGCAGATTTCCTTCTTCTGTTTCTCGCTGAGCGATTCGTAGAGGACCTTGACCAGGGACTCGGGGGGATTGATCCGCGCCGCCACGACCGCCGCGGCCGAGGTCTTGAGGAAATCCCTGCGGCTCAGCGAGGGGTCAACCATGGGGCGTCCTCCTCAGTCCTTGCGGGTTCCCGCGGACGCCGCCCGGCCCTTCTCCCAGAGGTCGAACCCCTGCTCGAAGTCGCTCTCGGCCGACGTCGGCACCTGACCTCTATAGCGCTTCAGGCGGATGGCGTTGCGCCGCTCGGGGCTCCACTCGGGGGAGGGGTACTTCTTGAACATCTCGAGCGCCTTCTTGAGCTCCTCGGCTTCCTTCGCGGCCTTGTCGTCCGGAGCGGGGGCGGGCTTCGCCGGCTCGGTCGACGGGGCGGCGGGCGCCGGGCGGACGGGAGCCGCGTTCTCGAGGGCGATCTGCTTCTTGACCGCCTCGAGGCCGCGGATCGTGGCGTCGTCGAGCACGCGCAGCTTGCGCACGCTCTTGAGGTCGCTCCGCGGGACGCTCAGGGTGCCGTTGAGCCCGGTGTATTCCCATGTCAGGTCGAGCGTCAGCGCCGTCTCCTTCGCGGCATCCCAGGGCTTGACGATCGTACCCCTGATCGTGGCGCCGCTGAAGAACGTGATCTCGACGCGGTCGCCGACGGCCAGGCCGGCCCCTGCGGTGTCCTGCGCGGCGGCGGCCAGGGCGAGGGAGGGAAGGAGCGCCAGGGTCAGCATCATCTTCTTCATATCTATTAGTGCGGCTGGAGGGCTCCGGGTTCCCGAATTCCGCTTATCCCTCGAGCAGCGCGAAGAACACGGCGGCGGCGAGGAGCGCGCCGCCGATCCCGAACCAGACGAAGGGGCTCGTCTCCGAGGAGCGATCCGCCGGCGCCTCCAGTTCCCGCAGCCGGCGGTACTCCTCGGGGCCGGCGAGGACGAGCAGCCGCGGGGATCCGCGAAAGGCGGGGTCGGCCGTCTTCCGGAGCTGACCCGACAGCGCGGCGCTCCGGCCGGGCGGTAGGAGCTCGAGAATCCCCTGCGGCTCGGCGGCCAGGGTCGTGGGCAGCGGCTGAAGGGTCGAGATCCAGAGTTCGTTCCCCGTCTCCTTGACCGGCACGCAGAGGGTCGCGGTTCGCGGATCGGGGGGTGGTCCCACGTGCAGGGTCAGGGGCGCGTTCGGCTCGCCGCCCCGCGCGAGGACGCCGTAGTTGCCTTCGGGATCGAAGGCGCGCGATCCCGGGGATGAATGATAGAAGGGGGAAACGAGCTGGAGGGACTCCCCGGAGCCCAGCGGCAGGGTGAGGACGGCCCGGCCGGACCCCTTGCGGTCTCCCGACGTGAGGGGGATCCACTCCGTCGGAGCGCCCTTGGTGGGCGAAGCGAGCAGAATGTAGGAGCCGAGGCGGTCGGCCTGCTCCGCGCGGACCATGTCGAGCGAGAGCGCCGTGAGCGGCTGCAGGGGGTCCTGGAGGAGGAATCCGCCGCCGCCCGACTCGATGCGCCACACTTTCCGGTCCCAGTCGAGCATCGAGTTCTTGAGCCGGACGTAGGGGAGCTCCGGTCCGGTCAGCTTCAGCGCCTCCTGCGGCGAGACGACCGTCGGGGTTGCTGCGATCACGGGCCCCCCGGGCGGTTCCGTCTTCCTCCAGGTGAGCCGGAGGAAACCCCACAGGAAGATCGCGCCGCCGAAGATGAGGAGCATCACGACGAGATTGGAATATCCCATCAGGATGCCCTGCTCGATCTTCCCCTTCGCGGTTCGGATCACGGTGAGGAGGACCGCGGAGCCGAGCCCGAGGAACATGAGCCAGGTAAAGGCGCTCATGCCCAGGAAGGTCGACGTTCCGCCGCGGAAGTCGGTGCCGATGCCGATGAGAAACAGGGCGCCGCCGTCGATGAAGATGAACGTCATGGGGATGCGGCCCCAGCGCTTGGTCATGATGAAGGTCATCAGGAGCGCGGGGACCAGGACGGGGATCGCCAGGACGAACAGGGCGATCTGGAAGAGCTGCACGAACAGGCCGAGCCGCTGCTTCTGGTGCATGTCCCGGGCGATCTCGCGCGCGACGACGGCATCGGCCTCGGCCATCCCCCGGGCCTGCAGGCTTGGCGCCGGGGGCGGGGGAGCGGCGGCGGGCGGCGGAGGAGGCGGCGGCAGGACGGTCGCCGGGTCCCGGGAGAGCGGCGTGTCGCAGTAGAGGCACTTCGTCGCCAGCGGTCCCGCCTCCCGGCTGCACTTCGGGCACTTGATCATGCCCGTCGTCACCTTGCCGCAGAAGACGCAGAGCGCGAGGTGGGCGGGAGTCGTCTTCCCGCAGGCGGGACAGGTGGTGGTCATGCCGCTGCAGGTACTCTACCTCATGCCATCGGAATAGAGGAACGGCCAGGGATGAATCGCGGCGAGCACGAGCGCGGCCAGGACGGCGGAGAAGAGCGCCCAGGCCGCCGCGCGCGCGATCCGGGAGATCCGGGGGCCTCCGACCCAGAGTCCGCCGGCTGCGATTCCGGAGAGAAAACCTCCCAGGTGGCCCCAGTTGTCCATGGGCATGACCGTGAAGCCCAGCACGAACCAGACGAAGACCCATTTCAGGATGGCGACGACGCCCCGGTGGATGAAGAAGGGGGTGGCGCCCCCGAGCTTGAGGAAGGCCCCGCCCAGCAGGATGCCGATCATGCCGAAGCCCGCCCCCGAGGCCCCCGCCGAGACGACGGGGTGGCCCACGAGGCTCAATGCCGAGGAGGCCAGGCCGGTGAGCAGGTAGGCGGCCAGGAAGCGGCCGTGGCCGAGGATCCGTTCGACCTCCGTGCACCATCCGAACATCGCCCAGACGTTCCAGGCCAGGTGGACCCATCCGATGTGAAGGAACATCGAAGTGAGGAGCCGCCAGTACTGGCCCGACCAGACGTGCTCCCGCTCCGTGGCGCCGAACCTCACGAGGATGTCCGACTCCGTCGTGCTGCCCGCCTGTTCGGCCACGACCATGACCGCCACGCAGAGGGCCAGGAGCACGGTGGTGACGGGCGCGGCGATCATGCTGCGATGGAGCGGAACTTTCAGCGTCTCCTTCAGCCGCACCTCGAGGTCCACGCGCTCCGGGCTCCAGACGGGGGTCCCGTCGATCGCGCTCGTGAAATCCTCGGCGGCCTGCTTCGCGTCGCCCAGGGCTCCCGCCGCCAGCCCGCGGTGGTAGAAATCGCAGCTCCGGGCGGGCGTCAGGGCCGCCGCGCGGGCAAGATCCTCCTTCGCGCCCGGCGGATCGTCCACGGCCCTCGAGCGGGCCCGCCCCCACAGGGCGGGAAGCTGTCCGGGATCCAGCTCCAGCGCCCGGTCGAAATCCTTCCGCGCGCCCGGGAGTTCCCGTTTCGCCAGCCGGACCCGGCCCCGCGCGGTCCAGGCCTCCGCATTCAGCGGCGCGAGCGCGACGGCGGCCTCCGCGTCCTCGAGCGCCTCGCGGATATTGCGGACGTTCAGCCGCTGTCCCGACCGCTCGATCAGGATCGCGGCGTCGGCCGGGAGGAGCTGCACGGCGCGGGCGTAGTCCGTCCAGGCGTCTGGGTGGCCGATCGCCTTGCGCAGGCGGGCGCGGCCCCACCAGGCCCCGGCCTGGGCGGGATCCAGCTCAATGCATTTCGAGTAGTCGGCCATCGCGCCGCGGATCGCCTCCTCGCGGGTGCAGGAGAGGGCCTCGATCCGGGCGTCGTAGGTTTCGAACAGCCCCGTCAGAGAGGCGGTCGTCTTCCAGACCCTCCAGCCGGGCGAGGCGGCGGCGATCCGCGTGAGGCCCCGTTCGCACAACGCCTCGACGGAGCGGGGATCCGCCTCCAGCAGGGCCTGGAGGTCCTCGAGGGCTCCCCGGAAATCACCGGCGCCGCGCCGTTCCCGGGCGCGGACGAGGGGGGAGGCGTCGTTCGTCATTCGCGGAACAGTGTAGCACGACGGCTGGAAAAGAATCATTCCGGCCCGGGGCCGGAATGAGAAGAGGGGGATCGGGTTTCCGGGGATGGGGGGACGCGGAGAACGGGACGGGCCCCGAAGGGCCATTCAGTTGTCCCGCGCTCGCGCGTTCCCTCGTCCCCGCTCAGAGCAGGTGACGGTTGCGGGGCAGCTGCCGCGCGCCCCGCAGCGGGAACGTTTCGGCCTCGGGGCGGTCCTGCGGCGCGCGCAGGTGCGGCCGGCACACCGTGCAGTAGGGCCGGTTCTCGACCAGCCGCGCCCGGCGCTTCAGGAAGTCCCACTCCCGGAGGTCGGCGCCGCATTCCGCGCAGGTCATGATCGCCATCATCATGAGCTCCTCCTGTCTTATCGTTCTCACCCCCGGAGCATAGAGGGTCGTGATGAAGAAGGAGTGGAGACGGCGTGAAGATACGGTGAAGGGGCTCAGGCCCGCTTGCGCCCGATGAAGACCGACCGGTCGCCGTCGGTCGTATCGAGAAGGACCTCCAGGGCGCCGAAGAGGCGGGCGAACTCGCCGGGCTTGACGCACCAGTCCTCCCGGATTCCCGACATCGGCTGCTCGCAGAAGAGCGTGCCCCCCGGGGCCAGGAGGCGGACGAGCTCGCCGGCGATCGAGCGCTCGAGGAATCTCGAGGCCACGACCGTGTCGAAAGGACCCTGGAAGGGCAGGCGGAGCGCATCGGCCTGGACGAAACGGACGGCCGCCTTGAGCTCGCGGGCCCGGGTCCGCGCGCGGGCGATCGCCTCGTCGGAGAGGTCGGCGAGCGTCACCGTCCAGCCCGCCAGCGCGAGGATCGCGGCGTTCTCCCCGCGGCCGCCCGCCAGGTCGAGCGCGCGGCCCTTCGTCAGCCGCCCCTGGTACATGATCAGCGGGATCGAGGGGAGGTCCTGACCGGGCTTGCGGTGCTTCTCGTTCCAGCGGGCCCGCTCGGGATTCAACGCTTCACCGCCAGCTGGACGAGCTCGCCGCCGCCCACGTAGCGGGAGCGCAGGTGCTCGAAGCCGTTGTCGGCGAGCAGCTTTCGCATCGAGCCCAGCGTATAGTGCGCGATGTGCTCGTGGGCGTAGGCCTCGGGCTTGAGCGCGTTGTAGAAGTGCTCCAGGATCACCCAGAACATCCGGTCGTAGTCGGGCGTGCCGATGATGAGCCGCCCCCCGGGCTTCATCACGCGGCGGATCTCCCCCATGATCTGGGGCTTGGGCGGGATGTGCTCGATGAGCTGCGAGAAGATCAGCTCGTCGAAGGCGGCGTCGGG
>JACQFK010000201.1 GCA_016200125.1 Planctomycetota bacterium | reverse complement strand
GACGGTGGTCGTCGTCCTCATGCGGGAACCCGGCGATAGGCAGCCCACGATCGACGCCCTCCGGCGGGGGGCGCAATTCGCCCTGCACGAGGCGCGGGGCCGCGCGGGCCGCTTCAAGGTCCGCCTGGCCGACACCCCTCCCGCCATGACCCCCAACCGCTGCACCGCGGCGTGGATCGGCAGCAGCCTGGCGCTGATGCAGAAGGGGGAATGGGACTCGGCGGCGATGAACGTCGCGGCCTTCGATACGCATCCTTGGGAGTCCGCAAGTACCCTGCATCTCACCCCGGGATGCCTCCGTCAGGGCGAAGCCGCGGCCCGCTGGGCCAAACGGGGCAAGGCCGAGAGGATCTACGTCGTGCAGGACGAAGACGAGCTGCCCAGCAAGACCATCGCGGACGGGTTCGTCCGGGAGGCCGTGCTGGCCGGTCTGAACGTGGTCCAGGTCGAGGGCTTCTCGGAGACGCGCCTGGTGCCGCATATCCTGGCCGCAAAGGCCGATTTCGTCTTCTTCTCCGGCGAAGAGGCGCCCTACGGAACGACGCGGAAGCTGTTCAGCGCCCTTCGCGAGCAGGGCTTCCAGGGTACGCTGGCCGCGGGGGATGCCGACCCCGGCGTGTCCTTCCTCGCGACCCGCCCGAGTATCGTCGAGGGAACCTACCTGGTATCGCCCTTCGCGCCGGCGCCGCCCGACGTCGCCGCGCGGATGGGCTTCGTCCCCGGTCCGCACGTGACCGCGGGCTACTTCGCCATGAAGGCCGTCCTCGACTCGTTGGATCTCGCGAACTCGATCGATCCCAACGTCCTCTGGCGGGGCACCCCCCGTCTTCCGTATTTCGACGCGGAGCGCCGGGCGGCGCAGCGTCCCTGCGCCCTTTACGTCGCCCGCAACGGCCTGTTCGAGTTCGTCGAAGAGCTCAAATAGTCGCGGATCGGCGGTGTCTGATCAGTCGCGCGCGGCGTATTAACTCCGGTGGTTTTGTTTGACTCGAGCAGGGGGCTGGCCTAGACTGCCCCCGAGCAACCCTAGTAGAAGAGGAACTTATGAACGCAGCGCTCCTCCGCTTCGCCGCCGCGTTCCTGATCCTGCTGGGTTCGCTGGCCCTGGGTCAAGGCGACCCCGCCGTCATCAAGATCGTCTCCAGCCTCCCGCGCACCGGCTCCGCCCGGGGCCAGACCGACACCATCGTCAACGGCATCACCATGGCGCTCGAGGAGGCGGGCTGGAAGGCCGGCGCCTTCACGATCAAGTACGAGGATCTCGACGACGCCACCGCCGCGGCCGGCCAGTGGACGGCGGAGAAAGAAGCGGCCAACGCCGACCAGGCGATCAAGGACGCCGACGTCATGATCTACATCGGCACCTACAACTCGGGCGCCGCCAAGGTCTCGATGCCCAAGCTCAACCAGGCGGGCATGCTGATGGTCAGCCCCGCCAACAGCTGGCCCGGCCTGACCAAGCCCGGCAAGGGCGACCAGGGCGAGCCCGAGAAGTACCGCCCCTCCGGGAAGATCAACTACGTTCGTGTCGTCCCCGCCGACGACATTCAGGGCGTCGTCTCCGCCGACTGGGCCCTCAAGCTCGGCCTGAAGAAGGTCTACATCCTTGACGACCGCGAGGTCTATGGGAAGGGCATCGCCGACCTCTTCCACGCGCGGGCCGACGAGCTCAAGGAGCAGGGCCTCACGGTGCTCGGCCACGACGGCATCGACGCCCAGGCCCAGGAGTTCAAACCGCTCATGACCAAGATCAAGGCCAAGGGCCCCCAGCTGATCTACTTCGGCGGGACCACGCAGACCAAGGCCGGCCAGCTCGTGAAGGACATGCTGGGCGTAGGCCTGGACGCCAAGTTCATGTGCCCCGACGGCTGCTACGAAAACGCCTTCATCGACTCGGCCGGCGCCGACAACCTCGCCGGCCGGGCGCTCATCACCTTCGGCGGCCTGCCGCCCGAGAGGCTCACGGGGAAGGGCGCGGCCTTCGTGAAGAACTACCAGGCCAAGTACAAGAAGATGCCCGAGGGCTACGCGGTCTACGGCTACGAATGCGGCAAGGTCGCGCTGGCGGCCATCGCGCGCGCGGGCAAGAAGGACCGCGACGCGATCCGTGCGGCCGGCCTGACCATCAAGAACTTCGACGGCGCGCTCGGCAAGTGGTCCTTCGACAAGAACGGCGACACGACCCTCCGCACGATGAGCGGCAACGGCGTGAAGGCCGGCCAGTTCGAGTTCATGACCGTCCTCGGCGAAGACAATTGATCCGCGGCCGATGCTGATCTTCCTCCAGCAGATCATCAACGGCCTCACCACCGGAACGCTCTTCGCCCTCATCGCCATCGGCTACACGATGGTCTACGGCATCATCGAGCTCATCAACTTCGCCCACGGCGACCTGTTCATGCTCGGCGCCTTCCTGGCGCTCACCCTGGTCTCGAAGCTGGGCCTCGAGAACGCCGGCCCGGGCGGCGCCGCGGCGGGCCTCGTGCTCACCTTCGCGATCTGCATGGTCTTCTGCGCAAGTCTCAACTTCGCCCAGGACCGCATCGTCTACCGCCCGCTCCGCAACGCCCCGAAGCTCACGCCCCTGGTCAGCGCGATCGGCGTCTCCTTCGTCTTCATGGGGCTCGGACAGATCTGGAAGGGCGTCGCCGACATCAACTTCCCCGACGTCATCCCGAACAAGAACCTCCTGGGCGGCGAGGGGCTCCGCTTCACCGCGAAGGACCTGCTCGTGATCCTGGTCACGCTGCCCCTCATGACAGCGCTCACCGTCTTCGTCCGCTTCACCAAGCTCGGCAAGGCGATGCGGGCCACCGCGCAGAATCCGATCGCGGCGCGCCTCATGGGGATCGACGTCGACCGCGTGATCGGCTGGACCTTCGCGATCGGAGGCCTCCTCGCCGGGGCCGCGAGCGTGATCTACGGGCTCACGATCAACACCGTCTCCTTCCAGATGGGCTACCAGAACGGCCTCTACGCCTTCACCGCCGCCGTGCTGGGCGGCATCGGCAACCTGCCCGGCGCGATGCTCGGCGGGATCGTGATCGGCCTCGTCCGCTCGCTCGGCAGCCAGTACGTGGGCGAACAGTGGACGAGCGCGCTCGTCTTCGCGATCCTCATCCTGCTCCTGGTCTTCCGTCCCTCGGGCCTGCTCGGCGCCCGGACGAGGGAGAAGGTATGAGCCGGAAGAACGAACGGCTCCTGGCCTTCGCGGCGCTCGTCGTGCTCGTCCTCTACCCGGCCTTCGCGTCGCCCCGCATGGGCGGCCAGGTCAAGGACATCTTCATCTTCTGCATCCTCGCGCTGGGCCTCAACGTCGTGGTCGGCTACACGGGCCTCCTTCAGCTCGGCATCGCCGCGTTCTTCGGGATCGGCGCCTACATCACGGGCATCCTGACCGTCACCCAATTCCCCTTCCAGTGGAACTTCTGGCCCGCGATGGCCGTCGCGACGATAGGCTCCGGCGTCGCCGGGATCCTGCTCGCGGCCCCGACCCTCCGGCTCCGGGGCGACTACCTCGCCATCGTGACGCTGGGCTTCGGCGAGGTCATCGAGTTCGCCATCAAGAACCTGGAGAACATCACCAACGGCTCGCGGGCCCTCAACCCGATCCCCGCGCCCGACTCCTTCCTCGACTGGAGCGGCAACTTCCGCTGGTACTACTACCTGGCCCTCGGAACGCTCGTCCTGGTGATCCTCCTGCTCCGCACGCTCGAGGACTCCCACATCGGCCGCGCCTGGTTCGCGATCCGCGAGGACGAGCTGGCGGCCTCCTGCATGGGGCTCAACGCCGCGCAGGTGAAGCTCTCCGCGTTCGCGCTCGGTGCCGCCCTCGCGGGCCTGGCGGGATCGATCTACTCCGCGTCGCTCAACCAGACGGGCGGACCGGACTCCTACACGTTCAACCGGTCGATCACCGTGCTCTGCTTCCTCATCATCGGCGGCATGGGCAACCTGCGCGGCGCCGTCGCCGGGACCTTCGTCCTCATGGGCTACGACAACATCCTCACGCCCGCGCTGGACGACTGGATTCAGAAGAGCGGCACGGCCCTCCGCTTCAGCACCTTCAAGCTCGTCGTCTTCGGCCTCGCGCTCATCCTCATGATGCGGTTCCGGCCCGAGGGGATCTTCCCCTCGCGACGCGCGGAACAGGAGGTCGACTAGTGGCCCTCCTGGAGGTGAAGAGCCTGACGATGCGCTTCGGCGGTCTCACGGCCGTCAACAAGGTCGACTTCGCCGTCGAGAAGGGGCAGGTCTTCTCCGTCATCGGACCCAACGGCGCGGGGAAGACCACGGTCTTCAACGCCGTGACCGGCATCTACGATCCCAGCGAAGGGGCCATCCTGTTCGAGGGGCAGGACCTGCGGCGGCCGCTCAAGCGCCGCGTCATCGCCGGCATCGTCCTGGTCGGCCTCCTCACGGGCCTGGCCATGGTCGCCTTCTCCGCGAACGTCGACCTGCTCTGGCGGGCGGTCGTCGTCCTCAACGCCACCGACCCCGGCGAGCCTTTCCCCGCAAAGAAGGCCTGGGACGACTTCTGGATGTTCCTCCGGGCCGACGTCATGGCCGAGCGAGAGCAGAACCGTCTCACCGAGCTCGAGGTCCGGCCGAAGGACGGCAAGTTCGTCATCCGGAGCCGCGAGAAGAAGCTTCCGCTCGAGACGCTCGACGACGAGGAGACGGCCACCCGGCGCCTCGACGTGGTGCAGTCCCTGGTCAGCCTCGGGGGCAGCAGCCGGACGACGATCAACGGCAGCGGCAAGTGGCTCGTGACGGCGCCCGGGCCGGTCTACCTCGCCCTCCACGACAGCGAGGCCGCCGCGAGGAAGGACGCGCAGGACTTCAAGGACCTCCCCGACGCCGCCGTGGAGGAGAAGGACGGGAAGGCGCACCTCACGAAGGGGGGCCGCACGCTTCGGAGCTTCAATCAGCGCTTCGAGGCGGAGGACTACAAGTCGACGATGGCCTTCGCCAAGGAGGCGGCGGTCGAGAAGGGCGACGGAAAGTGGATCACCCTCGACGACGGCCGCCGCTCGGCGCTCGCCGTGTTCGAATCGCGGGAGAAGGCCCGCCAGCGGCTGCTCGACCTGGCCATCCAGTCCGGCAAGCTGAAGTGGCTGCTCTTCACCCGCGCCTCGCCACTGCTGCTCGGCATCGCCTCCACACCCGAGATCGCCGCTCAGGAGATGCGGATGATCCAGGGCCGGATCGACCGGGGCGAGACCGTTGAGCTGGCGGCGATCGGGCGGGCCCAGAAGGGCGAGCGGGCGCTCCTGTGGATCATGCTCTTCGTCGGCCTGGGCGTCGGCGCGGGCGGCTCGTACGTCGTCTGGAGCCGGGCGCGGCGCACCACCGACTACATCACCCGCAACGGCCTGGCCCGCACCTTCCAGAACATCCGCCTCTTCCCGGAGATGCTCGTCATCGAGAACGTCCTGATGGGCATGGACGCGCGCCGGACCACGCCCTTCTGGTCCATCGCGCTCCGCCTGAAGTCCGCCCGCGACCAGGAGGCCGCCGCGCGCGAGAAGGCCCTCAAGCTCCTCGACTTCGTCGGCATCCAGGACAAGTGGAAGATGGTCTCGAAGAACCTCGCCTACGGCGACCAGCGGAGGCTCGAGATCGCCCGCGCGCTCGCCACGGAGCCGCGCCTGCTGCTGCTCGACGAGCCCGCGGCCGGCATGAACCCGGCGGAG
>JACQFK010000200.1 GCA_016200125.1 Planctomycetota bacterium | reverse complement strand
GGCGCGGCTACGAGGAGCAGCCGGCCCGCCGGCTCCCATTCCTTGAGGAAGCCCGTGAACGAATTGAGGGTCCAGCCCCGGGCGGGATCGACGCCGGCGATGAGGCCCCCGGCCTCGTGAATCCCGGCCACAATCTCGAAGTGGGGCCGGTCGCGGTCCCCGCCCGGCTTGACGAGGCCGACGATCGCCGGCCGCCCCCGGCGGATCTCGTGAGCGAGGTCGTCGATCTCGCCCTGGATCAGGTAGGCCCTGAACCCGCGGGACCGCAGCTCGTCGCGCAGCTCGCGCGCCGTGAGGGCCCCTCCTCCGGCGGCCAACGACTCCCCGCCGCCGACGCCGTGATGACGGAGCAGCATCGCGAGGACGGCGAAACCACAGTCCTCTTCCCCTCTCTGGAGCAGGGGCTCCAGTCCGCCCAGCAAATCGAAGCCCTCGGATGCCGATGCGGGATCCCAGGAGCGCGCGCTGCCGAGATAGCCGCAGCCGCACAAGGCGATGGAGATTCCCAGCAGGGCCTTCAAACTGCGCATGGCGAAACCCCGCTGAATTCGGCGCAAGCGCCGTGCCAGCGCCTGCCCCGGTCTGGAGCCGGGGGCGAAAGGCGGAATCCTGCGGGGCCGGGAGGAATTGTGCCCAGAAGCCCCCTGCTTGAAGCCGCGATCCCCGCAGCTGGAATGCAGCTCCCTCATAGGATTTCAGACGGGCAGGATGACGATCGTCGGCAGGCTGGCTCCGAGCTCGACCGGCTCTCTTCCAGATTGAAGCCGGCCCCCGTCCGCTCTCCGGGTCCATCCCCAGCTTCCACTTTCGCTTGTAGAACGCCTGCGCCCCCCGGAGCGGGCTGCTGTAAGGGTTTCCCGAATTCGAGGCGCTCCGCCCCTTCCTCCCCCTCCCCGCTCTCCTCTCTTCGCCCCTCTTCTTACGGACTGTCCTCTCGGCCGACGACCTGGCGCAGAACCTGGACCCGAAGAAGAAGAAGCCAATGAGGCCCCCCGGTTAGGGATCACCCAGACGGCGCCTTCGGCAATCGCCGGGAGGGCGAGCTGAGCATCGCAAGGACGACGACTCCCCAAATCGCAAAGGGGATCATCGAAATCGCCGCCATGACGCCCCAAAACACCAAGTGACCTTCCCGCCGCTGCAACACCGATTCCCCATTGCGGAAGACCTCGAGCTTCCGCGATACCACCTCGAGATGCGCTACGGACAGCAGATGCGAGTACGTTCGAGTCCGCACGAGCCGGTCTCCCGGGGCGACTCTTACGGCCAGGGCCCGGAACTCAGGTAGTTCGGACGCCCAGTCGCAGGCGACCCGTCGGACCGTGGGCGGGCCATCGCCGACTTGCGTCGTATCCACCCTGACCAGGCTTCCCCGGGGATCGATCTCATATTCCGCGACACAGGAATCGAGCGACAGAAGGAACAGCGTGAAGAGCACGCCGGAGAGGAGGGCCGCAAAGGCGAGTCCGGTCTTCATCTGTACCTTGGACAGGCGGGGGCCGCCGGATGTTTGGAGAGCGCCAGGAGTTCCTGCGGCCGGTAGTCAAAAAAGCGGCGATCGTCGCGGGCCTCAGCGCTGCGATGACAGCAAGGTGTCCTGGGCCAGCTGAGCGAAACGGGCGATTGCTCCCATCAGTGCACAGAAGAAGGAGAGGCCGACGGCAGCTACGAAGCGTTCCCGGACGCAGGTGGCGCTTCCCGGCAACCGAAATCGGATCACGGTCCCGATGCCGTAGACCCACCAGGTCAGGATTGGAATCTCGCGCAGAGACGAATTCTGGAAGTGGCTGAGGGACCAGTCCCACCAGTTCTCCGAGCCGTGGCGTATGAGAATCTCCAGGGCCCGGTCGCGGCCAGCCGTGGCCATGACCAGGATGCCCACGATTGTATAGCCCAACGATCCCCCGCCAGCGATGCAGGTGGCGCTGAAGGCTTCGGGATGCCGATCCAGGATCCGCCGACCGCTGCGCCAGGTCATCCATCCGATGAAGGCGCCGAGCAGCGTGGAGAGGACGATGGATCTGCCGGCCCATTCCACGCTGAAGACGTCGAGGGCCGCGAGGATGTTAAATGCGATGCTGAGCGGCGCGGCGAGCCCGAGGGCCAGGTTCCCCCAGCCCAGCGCCCGCATCCGCCCTGGCATCGCCTGCCCCTGCACACGCCGCAAGGAGCAATCCGCATGCCGTTTTACATCCATAAGACAGACCGGGAATTCAGCGCGGATTGTCGACAGAATCTGTCCGTCTGACGATTTCGGTCCGGGTCCGTCCCCTGCTCTTATTTTCGCCCGAGGCAGGATCAGGGGGGTGCTGCGTCCCTAGGCGCTCCCGACCAGCCAGGCCGCGAAGCGCAGCCAAATCGCCGTGTTTCCCAGGAACATCCGCAGCGGGAACGACAGGATGAGCAGGCCGGCCCCCCATCCAAACGCGGGGTGCAGCCGGCGGTTCCGGATCGTGTCGACCACCACGCAGGCGAGGATCAGGAGGACCGTCAGCCCGATGAAGACCCCGGGCCCGCCCGAGTGCAGGATCGGAATGCGCGCAATCGCCGGACTCAACATGTTCAGGGATCCGAGCAGCATCAATCGCTTGTGGATGTCCGGACGGCGCCGATAGTAGATCGCGAGCCCCGTGAACAGGGCGAAAATGACCATGATGGACAGGGGAAGCATCAGGAACACCAGCGGCGGAGGTCCGGGACTGTGGCCCTGCCGGGCCGCGGAGATCGCCACCGCCCACCCCAGGACCACGAGGAGGACGGCGAGCCCCGCGCCGATCCAGCCCAGGCGACGATGCAGGTCGACACGATCCTTGGCGACCAGCCGGACCTGGACGATGAGCAGGGTGAACCACAGGGTCATCACCAGGCCGTGCACGTGAAGCAGCACGGAGAGCGGGGGAGTGCCGAACGCGGTCTTGAGATAGTAGGTCCTCGAGAACCCGAAGACCACGAGGAGAGCGGCGATGACGGCGGCGCTGATAAAGAGGCGGCGATCGGGGCCAACCCCGGGTTTCACGTGAGCAGTGTCCATGCTGAGCCCAGGATCATACTCCCGGACTCCTGAAACTCCTAGGGTATGTCATCGGGCCCGCCCCTCTTCTTGAGGACGATCCGCGCAAATCCCTGCACACCCGGGGCCTTTCCCTTGCAGCCGGGCCGTGGCACAGGGGTTGCTCCTCCCCCGGCGTGACTTCAGGATGGCATCGGCTCCTGGCCCGGGCGCTCACCCGGCTGGCCTTCCATCGCGTCACGGTCCTCCATCCCGAACGGCTCCCCAAGCCGGGGCCGACGCTCTACCTCGCGCTCCATCGGAACGGCGCCGTCGACGGCTTCGTCTACTCCACCGTCCTCCCCCGCGCCACCTTCATGATCTCGACCCAGCTGCGCCGCAGCTTCGCGGGACGCCTGTTGTTTTCGGGTATCGAGGTCGTGCGCGGGAAGGACGAGGGCGACCGGGGCGGCAACGAGGCCGCGCTCGACCGTTGCAGGGAGCATCTGGCCGGCGGCGGCGAGCTCGTCGTCTTCCCGGAAGGGACCAGCTCGCTGGGACCGCGCCACCTGCCCTTCAAGAGCGGCGCCGCCCGGCTTCTCCTCGACCTCGCCCGGCGGGGCATCCCCCTGAACGTCGTCCCGCTGGGGATCACCTACGAGTCGCCGACGAGCTTCCGGAGCAACGTGGAAATCGTCGTGGGCCTTCCGATCTCGCTGAAACTTCCCGCGGCGCTCCCCGAGATGAAGGGACGCATCGCCGAAGCGCTCGAGGACGTCGGCGTCAACGTGGAAAGCCAGGAGTACCAGGAGAAGATCCAGAAGCTGGCCTACGCTTCGACCCTCGGCACCCCCCGCTCCTACCACGAGTCTCTCAAGGCCCTGGAACACGGGATCCCCGGCCCGGTCGAGGCGGACTGGCGCGCGCTGGAAGCCGATCGAAAGGTCCGCCCCTTCACCCACCAGGGCGTCCCCCTGGTCCCCATCCGCTGCGCCGGACTCTACCTCGCGGCCTTCGCGCTCCTCGCGCCGATCGTCCTCGCCGGAGGCCTGCTCAACTTCCTTCCGCTCGCGGGCGCCTGGCTGGCCGGAAAAAACCTTGCCGACGACCGCAACGTGATCACCTTCTGGCGGCTCCTGGCCGGCACCCCGCTCCTCCTGCTCTGGATCCTGGGCGTCGCCGCGGCCTCCGTCGTGCTCGGACAGCCGCTGATCCTGGCGGGCTATCTGTTCCTCACGTTTGCGGCGACCGGACTCTACTACCGGGTCAAGAAGCTGTCGGTCGCCGTCGGCAATTCGCTCCTCCACCGGAACCTGAGGCAGCCTTTGCTGACCCTGCACCGGAGACTGCTGGAAGCCCTCCCCCATGAAGCCCGCTGAAGACCGTCGCCTCCTTCCGCACGAGATCGCCTTCGGGGCCTTCATCGCCGTCACCTGGGCCAGGCTCGTCGCCGTCGAGGGGCCTCTCGGCGGGCACGCCTGCCTGTATCTGGCCTTGCTGGGGCTGAACGTCCTCGCCGTCCTCCGCGCGCCGTGGAGGCTGCGGCTGCTCTTCCATCCCCTCGCGATGAATCTCCTGTTCTGGACCATGGGCTCCACCGTGGGCGTCTTCCACCCCGGAAAGACGGACCTGCTGCTCGCGGGCGTTGACCATGCCTTCCTCGGGACGAACCTGAGCGTGCGCCTCCAGCCGCTCGTCTCCCCGCGCCTCACCGATGTGATGAGCTTCTGCTACCTGGTCTTCTTCCCCTACCTGACCCACAGCATGATCACAGCCTTCTGCGGCGACCTCGAAACGCAGCAGCGCCATTCCGCCGGCCTGTTCACGATCTACGCGTTCGGCTTCTTCGGCTACACGCTGCTGCCCGCCCTCGGACCCTACGCCGCCCTGAAGGACCAGTTCGCCGTCCCCCTGGAGGGCGGATTCCTCACGAGCTGGAATGCGGCGCTCGTCGCGCGCGGG
>JACQFK010000011.1 GCA_016200125.1 Planctomycetota bacterium | reverse complement strand
CCTGCTCGCGTTCCAGCGACTCGTAGTCGTAGTAGGTGACGCGCTGGCCGGCGGCCCGCCGCCCGGCGATGAAGGCCTCCATCTCCTTGCGGTCTTCGGGCTGGCGAGCCTCCGCCGCTTGGCGGTAGTTCTCGTCGAGGAAGGCGGAGTAGAAGTTCACGCCCACCACGCCGCCGTTCTTCGCGAGCGCCTTCAGCTGGTCGTCCTTCAGGTTGCGGACGTGGTCGCAGAGCGCCCGGGCGCAGGAATGGGAGGCGATCACCGGCGTGTCCGACACCGCGATCGCGTCGGTGAAGGTGTTCTCGTGGACGTGCGAGAGGTCGACGAGCATGCCCAGTCGGTTCATTTCGCGGACCACGTCGCGGCCGAAGTCGGTCAGCCCCTTCACTTTGCCCGGGTCGCGCGCGGCCTCCGCCCAGCTCAGCGAGTTGTTCCAGGTCAGAGTCATATAACGGACGCCCAGCTCGTGAAAGGTCCGCAGCAGTCCAAGGTCCTCCTCGATCGCATGGCCGCCTTCGATGCAGAGGATGCCGCAGACCTTGCCCGCGGCCGCGGCGCGCCGTACCTCCGCCGCCCGGCGGGCGATGACGAGGCGGTCCGGATACTTCGCCGCCCATTGCTTCACGGCGTCGATCATCCGGAACGCCCGCTTCGCCGCCTCCTTCCGCTGGAGGTACTTGGGTTCGACGAAGCAGGACATGAACTGCGCGTCGAGGCCGCCCCGGAACATGCGCGGGAGGTCGAGGTGGCCTTTCCCCGTCTCGGTCCCCAGGTCCTCGCCGTCGTCGAGGGCGCGGCCGATCGTGTCGGCATGGCCGTCGACGACGATCGCGTCCATGTGCAGCCGGAGCGCGTCGGTCACGAGATGATCGCCTCCCGGGGCGCCTCCGACGCGGCGGGCGCCTGCTGGTGGGGATAGACCTTGGCGCGGTCGAGGATCACGCCGAAAGCGATGAGCGCCAGGAACGAGACGATCATGATCGGGATGTAGGTGGCCGGCTTCACCTCCGGCCGGACCACGATGATCGCGATCGTCCCGCTGATCATGCCGAACAGGTAGAGGACGAGGACCGCTTCCCGCTGGGACAGGCCGAGCGCCACCAGCCGGTGCGACAGGTGGTCGCGGCCGCAGTAGACGATCGCCTCGACCGGGTTCTTCACCACGCCGCGGACGATGCGCAGGATCGTCGAGAGCGTGATGTCGTAGAGCGGCACGCAGAGGATGGCGCAGGGGACGATGATCGCCTTGAGGCGGTCGCCGCGCGACCAGCCGCACTGGACCGTGAGGGCCGCGAGCAGGAAGCCGAGGAGGAGCGAGCCGTTGTCGCCGAGGAAGATCCTGGCAGGCTTCCAGTTGTAGCGGAGGAAGCCCAGGCAGGCCCCCATGAGCGCGATCGCCACGTAGCTGACGTGCGGCTGGCCCCAGGGTCCGGTGTACCAGGAGACGTAGAAGGTCCAGAACGACGCGATGGCCGCCGTGCCTCCGGCCGCGCCGTCCATGTTGTCCATCGAGTTCATCGCGCTCGAGACGCCGGAGATCCAGAGCAGCGTGAGCGCCAGGTCAAGGGCGTAGATGCCCGTCAGCGAGATCCGGATCCCGAAGCGGGAGAGCAGCATCGTCACCAGGAGCAGCACCCCGAGCTTGCCGACGGCCCAGAGCGGCCGGAAGCCGTCCACGACCCCGAGCACCACGACCAGGAAGCCGCCCGCGGCGATCGCGAAGATGTCCATGTACTGCGAGGGCTGCGGGAAGCGGAGCACGGAGAAGATCGTCAGCGCGAAGGCGATGTAGATGCCCACGCCGCCGAGCAGGGCCACGGGCTCGTGGTGGGTCTTGTAGGTGTGGGGCCGGTCCAGCGCCCCGATGCGGTGCGAGAGACGGATCATCAGCGGCACGGCCAGGTCCGCCAGGAACCAGGCCAGGATCAGCATCCAGACCTGCGGGTAGTTAAGTTGTGCGATCACGCGTGAGCACCTTCAGGCTGTCGGGACCGCAATTGAAGAGCAGGTCGACCACGGAGAGGTTGGGCATGAAAGGGCCGGGCCAGCACTGCGGGTAGACCGGGCACTCGAAGTCCTGGAAGACGAGCTTCACGCCGTGGCGCTCGAATTCGGCGGCATCGAGGTAGTCCTTCCCATGGACGCCCGACAGGTAGGTGTCGGCGCCCGTCGCCTTGCACATCGCGAGCACGAGGGCCGTGGACTCCCCGGCGATGCCGAGCTGCGAGGTGCGCTCCAGCTGCTCCGGAAGGCCGAGCAGGCGGAGGATCAGCTCGATGAACGCGCAGGTCAGCTCGCAGAAGCTCTTCCAGGGGCGCTCGTAGAGTTCGTGGAAAGCGTCGGCATAGGCCTTGAAGTGCGGCGCGCGGCGGTAGTTCCACTCGATCGCCCGCCAGTGCTTGCGGGCCCAGGGCGTGGAGGGGTCGATCTCCGCCTCGCGGATCTGCTGGGTGAACTTGCCCTTGGTGAGGACGGGGACGGAAAGCCAGTCCCAGCCCTCCGGCGAGCCCGTGCGGATGCGGTTGCGGTGCATCCAGCCGAAGGGGCCGCGCTTGACGAACTGGACGTTGTCGACGACGAGGAAGCGGTCGGCCCGGGCGATCTTCTCGAAGAAGCCCGGGTACGGCAGATAGTTGGGCTGGTGGCCCGTCAGTATCATGACCCTCGTTCCCCCTCCTCCGCCGACCGAAGCGCAGGTCCAGAGGCGCGAAGGAGGGCCTTCCCCTGGTCGGCTGCGGAGGGCGGGCCCTCTCGGTCGTGCTTCGAGTATAACCCACGAATCCGGGAGCCGCCCGGACAACCCGGTGCTATGATCCCCCCGATGCGCATTCTGGTGACCGGAGGCGCGGGCTTCCTCGGCTCCCACCTCTGCGAGGCCCTGCTGGCCCGCGG
>JACQFK010000223.1 GCA_016200125.1 Planctomycetota bacterium | reverse complement strand
GTTCTCGCGCGCTGGGCGGTCGCGCTCCAGAACGACGTCCGGGCGCGGATGGCGTGGTGCCTCGAGCAGGACTCCTTCGGGCCACTCGTGAACCATCCGCCCCTGCCGCTCCTCGGAGGCCCGGACCGGATTCAGATCCGCTTCGGTGGGGTCGTCCCTCTCGACGCGGGCGGCTCCACGGATCCGGACGGCGACGAACTCTCCTTCGAATGGATCCCCTATCCTGAGCCAGGCGGAAACGGGGCGGCGCTGACCGTTGAAGGAAAGGGCCCGCGGGTGAGCGTCAGGGCGCCCGCCGTCAAGTCGCCCGAGATCCTGCACCTCGTCCTGGCGGTGACCGACTCCGGCAGGCCGCCGCTGACGCGCTACCGGCGCCTGCTGTAGGGATCGGTGAAGGCGCCCATCCGGTCGCCGTAGAACTTGTTCTCCGGGGACTGGGTGGCGGAGCCGCCCGCGGCGATCGCGCGCTTGAACGCGGCGTCGACGTCCTTGACGTAGATCAGGAAGGACACCGGCGTGCCCTTCAGGGTGGCCGGCGAGGTCCCGAAGCCGGGGCATTCGTCGGCGAGCATGATGAGCGACGTGCCGATCTCCAGCTCCGCGTGGCCGATCTTGCCTCCGGGGGCGGGCATCCTCATCCGTTCCTTCGCGCCCAGGGCCTTCACGTAGAACTCGATCGCCTGCGCCGCGCCGTTGACGATCAGGTAGGGCGTGAGGATCGGGTAGCCCTTCGGGATGGGCCGGACTTTCTTCTTCGGCTTCTTCATCGCAGACTCCGACTCTTCTTTGTGTCTGGGTGCCTCTGTGTTTCTCTTAACGCCGGCGGAAGCGCCCCGTGCGGCGCAGGAGCCGCCCGCGGCGCAGCTTGGGGATGGAGTTCGACTTGCTCTGCTCTTCCTGGACGTAGCCCTCGGGGGCGCCGCCCGCGCTGATCGCCTCGAGGTCGCGCACGAGCTCGGTGGGGGTCTGGTAGCGGTCCTCGCGGGCCTTCTGCATCATCTTGACGATGACCCAGTCGACGGAGCCGCTGACCAGCGGGTTCTTCACGCGGGGCGGCGTCACGGGCTCGGTGAGGTGCTTGGAGATCACGTCGGCCGCGCTCTGGCCCACGAAGGGGACCTCGCCGGCCACCATGTGGTAGAAGCTCGCGCCGAGCGAGTAGATGTCGGCGCGGGTGTCGACGTTCTGCTCGCCGCGGGCCTGCTCGGGGGCGATGTAGTAGGGCGTGCCCATCGAGGCGCCCGGCCGCGTGCCCGACGCATCGCCCGACTCCTTGGTCTGGAGCTTCGCGAGCCCCAGGTCGCAGAGCTTCGCCACGCCCTCGCGGGTGAGCATGATGTTGTCGGGCTTGATGTCGCGGTGGATGATCCCGTGGTTGAAGGCGTGCTGGAGGGCGCGGGAGATCTGGGTCACGATGTTGAGCGCCCGCTTCTCGTCGAGCGCGCCGCCGCGCTTGAGGAGCTCGCCGACCGTGGGGCCGTCGATGTACTCCATGGCGAAGTAGTGCACGCCGTTGGAGTCGCCGACGTCGATGCCCTGGATGATGTTCGGATGGTTCAGCCGCGCGACGGCGCGGGCCTCGCGGAGAAACCGCTCGCGGAACTTCTCGTTCTGCGAGTACTTGGACGCCAGGCACTTGATCGCGACGACGCGGTCCATCGAGATCTGGAGGGCCTTGTAGATCGACCCCATCGCGCCCTGGCCGATCTTGGTGAGGATCTTGTAGCCCTGGATCGAGGTGTGGCCGCCCTTCATGCCCTGGTACTTGAAGATCTCCTTCACCTGGCCGTCGGTCACGTAGCCCTTGGCCAGCATGATTTCGCCGAGCTTCTTGGGCGCGACGCCGAGCTCCTTCATCTTCTCCTGGATCCGGAGGCACTCGTCCACCTTCTCCAGCGTGGTGAAGCCGAGCTTGATGGCGATCGCCCCGAAGTGAAGATTCTCGTGAGGTTCAGGCATAGAGAGGGCTCAACCCTTGGAATATTTTAAGTTGAGACGGTGAGAAGGCAAGGTTAATTGCGGAAATGAGGGGGAAGGGGCTTGAAACGGCCTTCCGCGTTGTATGAAAACTGATCATTCCGCGACGAAAACTTCGACAGCCGGTCAGCGCGTGTGGACGTGCATTCCCGGACGGTCCGACGCAGACACGACCCGGACGCGCAGCGAGTAGTCGGGCCCCACGCGGATCTCCGTCTCGCCGGAGTTCCGGGCGGTGAAGGTCAGGAGGCGTCTCCTGCCCGACTCGTCGCGGCTTTCCTTCGCGAGCTCCAGGATGCTGGGGGAAAATACCGGCTTGGCGCGGGTCTCCCCCGGGTCCACCAGCGAGACGGTGAAGGAGGTCCCGAGGTCCGCGTCGACCGACCTCTTGTTGTCCGATTCATCGTAGAGGGCGCTGCCGGCGCAGCCCGCGAGAAGGGCCAGGCCCAGGAACAGCGGACGAAGCCAGTTCATGAGTCCTCAATCCAGCAAAACACGGGCCAGCGGGATATTGCGGCCCCCGGGGCCAACAGATAGAATCCCGGTCCGATGAAATACGATCCGAAGGCGATCGAGGCCAAGTGGCAGGAGCGCTGGACGAAGCTGAACCTCCACCACACGCCGGAGTCGCCGAAGCGGAAGTACTACGTGCTCGAGATGTTCGCCTACCCCTCGGGCGACATCCACATGGGCCACTTCCGCAACTACGGCATCGGCGACGCCGTCGCCCGCTACCGGATGATGAAGGGCGACGACGTGATCCATCCCTTCGGATGGGACGCCTTCGGCCTCCCCGCCGAGAACGCGGCGATCAAGAACAAGCTGCAGCCGCTCGACTGGACCCTGAAGAACGTCGAGACCGGCAAGAAGACCCTTCAGCGGATGGGGATCACCTACGACTGGGACCGCGAAGTCCGCACCTTCGATCCCGGCTACTACAAGTGGACCCAGTGGCTGTTCCTGCTCCTCTACAAGAACGGCTGGGCCTACCGCGCCGCCAGCACCGTCAACTGGTGCGAGCAGGACGGCATCCTCGCCAACGAGCAGGTGCACGACGGCAAGTGCTGGCGCTGCCACAACGAGGTCGTCAAGAAGCCGATCGAAAACACCTGGTTCTTCAAGTACTCCGCCATGGCGGAGCGGCTGCTCAACGACATCGACAAGCTCTCCGGCTGGCCCGAGAGCACCAAGACGCTCCAGCGCAACTGGATCGGCAAGAGCGTCGGCTGCGAGATCGACTTCGACTTCGAGGGCCGCAAGCTCACGGTCTTCACGACGCGCCCCGACACGACCTGGGGCGTCAGCTTCGTCGTGATCGCGCCCGAGCATCCGCTGGCCGCGGAGATCGCCACGCCCGAGGTGAAGGAGTACATCCGGAAGGCGTCTCAGAAGAGCGAGCGCGACCGGACCATGGAGGGCGAGAAGGACGGCGTCTTCAGCGGGCGCCACGTCGTGAACCCGCTCAACGGCGAGAAGGTCGCGCTCTGGGTGGCGGACTACGTCCTGGCCCACTACGGCACCGGCGTCGTCATGGGCGTGCCCGCCCACGACACGCGCGACTTCGCGTTCGCGAAGAAGTACAAGCTCCCCGTCAAGATCGTCATCACCGGCGGGCAGGAGCCTTATGCCGACGCCTACGTGGGCGAGGGGAAGATGATCAACTCGGGGGAGCTGACGGGGACCCCGTCGCCCTCGGGCATCCCGAAGGTGATCGAGCACCTCGAGCGGAAGAAGCTCGGCCGCGCGAAGACCAACTTCAAGCTCAAGGACTGGCTGATCTCGCGGCAGCGCTACTGGGGCTGCCCGATCCCCATCATCCACTGCCCGAAGTGCGGCCCCCAGGCCGTGCCGGACAAGGACCTGCCCGTCATCCTGCCCAAGGTCGACGAGTTCGTCCCCAAGGGGCGCTCCCCCCTCGCGGACCAGTCGTCGTTCATGAACACGACCTGCCCCAAGTGCGGTGGCCCGGCGCAGCGCGACCCCGACACGATGGACACCTTCATGTGCTCCAGCTGGTACCTCTATCGCTACGTCGATCCGAAGAACGCGGCGGAGCCCTGGCGCAAGGAGGAGATCCGGAAGTGGCTGCCCGTCGACCTCTACATCGGCGGCGCGGAGCACGCCTGCATGCACCTGCTCTACTTCCGCTTCATCGCCAAGGTGCTCTTCGACGCCGGCTGGGTGCCGACCGACGAGCCCGTGATCCATCTCTATCACCAGGGCATGGTGTGCGACGAAGAAGGCGACATCATGTCGAAGTCGAAGGGCAACGCGGTCTCGCCGACGGAGATCATGGACCAGTGGGGCGTGGACGTCTGCCGCCTGGCGATGTTCGCCTTCGCGCCGTCGGACCTGGACATCAAGTGGAAGAATGACGGGCTCTCCAGCGCCCACCGGCTGGTGACCCGCCTCTGGGATCTCTACGAGACCTTCGCCCCGAAGGTCAAGGGCGCCTCGGGGAAGGGGGCGGCCTTCAAGCCGCTCCGCCAGCAGGCCCACCTGACGCTGAAGCGGATGACGCAGGCGAGCGAGCAGCCGCTCGATTACAACACGGCGATCGCGGAGGTCTACAAGCTGCTCAACGCGATCGACGCCGCGAAACCCGACCCGAAGAACGACGACGAGCGCGCCGCGATCCGCGAAGTGCTCGAGATCACGGCGAAGGTGATCGCGCCGCTGGCGCCCTTCATCGGCGAGGAGTTCCACGAGATGCTCGGCGGGCAGGGCAGCGTCTTCAGGACCCCCTGGCCGGTCTTCGACGCCGCCGCCGCGAAGGCGGACACGATCGAAATCCCCGTGCAAGTGAACGGCAAGCTCAAGGGCAAGTTCACGGCGCCGGCGGATTCGAGCCAGGATCAGCTGAAGTCGATGGCCCTCGCGCTGCCGGAGCTGATGGGGCTGACGCCGAAGAAGGTGATCGTGGTCCCCGGCAAGCTCGTCAACGTGGTCGTTTAGAGCTTACTTCGGGATCAGCAGCTCCGCCTGCCCCTCGTGGTCGCCCTTGAGGAGCTCCATGTTCAGGCGGCCGAACTGACGCTTGACGAGACCGCCCAGGGTGTTCGTGGCGGCGAAGGGCACTTCCTTCGAGAACCAGTTGATCATCGTGCTCTTCCGCTTGTCGGGGTAGCTGAGCACGGTCGTCACGCGCGTGCAATCGTAGGTCTTTCCCCCCACGGTGATGCGGTCGGGCTCCTCCTTCGAGTCGGCGGTCGCGGCCGACGAATCGCGGACGGGCTTGGGCGCGTCCCCCGGGCCGGCGGTGTAGCGCTTGCCGGGGACCCCGCCCGGCTCGCCGACCCACTGCTCGAGGACCTTGCCCGAGCGGTCGAGCTTGGTCTTCGACACCATGCGGCGGAACTCGAAGGGGACGTTGTTCTCGACCCAGACGCTCGTTCCCTCCGCGGCCACGGCCGTCCAGCTGTACTTCTGGGAGTCCTCGCCCGTCCGCTTGACCAGGTAGACCACCCGGTCGCCGGTCCGGAGCAGCGCGGGATCGTAGGCGATCGCGGTCGCGATCTTCATCTCGAAATCGCTTTCGGTCATCTGGTTGCTCTGGCTGCCGCCCGAGGAGCAACCGGCGACCAGGAGGACTGCGAGGAGGGCTTTCTTCATGCCGGTCATCCTAATGGACGCTTCTTCCGCTCTTCCATCAATTTCTTGATCGTGATCTCGTAGCCGCGGTCCACGGGCTCGTAGTACGCGCGCCCTTCGACGTTGGGCGGCCGGTGCCCGTGGCCCACCACGGCGCCCGGCTGGTCGTGGGCGTACTCGTAGCCCTTCCCATATCCAGACGCTTTCATGAAGCCGGTCACGGCATTCCTCAGGTGAAGCGGGACGGGCTCGGCGGGGAAGCGCTCGACGTCCGCCTTGGCCTCCTTGTAGGCCTCGCCGCTGGCGTTCGACTTGGGGGCGGTCGCGACGTAGGTCACCGCCTGGGCCAGCGGGTAGAAGCCCTCGGGCATGCCGATGAATTCGACCGCGTCCTTCGCCGCGACGGCGACCATCAGGGCGCGCGGATCGGCGTTGCCCACGTCCTCGCTGGCGAAGATCACGATGCGCCGGGCGATGAAGAGCGGGTCCTCGCCGCCCTCCAGCATCCGCGCTAGCCAGTAGAGCGCGGCGTCCACGTCGCTGCCGCGCATCGACTTGATGAAGGCCGAGACCGTGTCGTAATGCTGCTCGCGGTCCTTGTCGTAGAGGAGGACCCGGCGCTGGGCCATCTCCTTCACGGCCTCGAGGCTGACCCGCATCCCGCACATCTCGAGGAGGTTGAGGGCGGTCCTCGCGTCGCCGCCGGAGAGGTCGGCGATCGCGTCGAGCGCGCCCTCCCCGGGGGCCGTCCCCGTGCGCTCCGCGGCGCGCCCGAGGATGGTCTTCACGTGGTCCTGGGTCAGGGCCTTCAGCGTGAAGACGCGGCAGCGCGAGAGCAGGGGCGCGTTGACCTCGAAGCTGGGATTCTCGGTGGTGGCGCCGATCAGGACGAGCGTGCCGTCTTCGATGGGGCCGAGGAAGGCGTCCTGCTGGGCGCGGTTGAAGCGGTGGATCTCGTCGACGAAGAGGATCGTGCCCTTGTTCTCGTTCTGGCGCCGCCAGCGGGCCTGCTCGATCGCCTCCTTCACGTCCTTGACGCCGCTGGTGACGGCGGAGAACTGGAGGAAGTGGAGCCCGGTCTTGCGGGCGATCAGCCGCGCGAGCGTCGTCTTCCCGCAGCCCGGCGGCCCCCAGAGGATCATCGACGGCGGCCGGTCGAGGAGCTTCGTGACGCCGCGCAGGACCTCCTCCTGCCCGACGACCTCCTCGAGGCTCTCGGGCCGCATCCGGTCGGCGAGCGGGGAAGGACCTTTCGTTTCGAACAGATCGCTCATACCCAAAGCCCGCCCCCCACGTCGAGGACCGCGCCGTTCACGTAGGAGGCGGCGTCGGAGGCCAGCCAGGCGACCGCCTCGGCGATGTCGCGGGGATCGCCGAGCCGGCCGGAGGGGACGCGGCGCTTCAGCTCCGGGATCTCGGATTCGGCGGTGCTGCCGGTGCGGATGAACCCGGGATTGATCATGTTGACGCGGATCCCGCGCGCCGCCTCCGCCTGGGCGAGCGACTTCGTGAACACCGTGAGGGCCGTCTTGGCCATCTGGTAGGCCACGTAGCGGGGGTTCGAGCGGACGTTCTGCGTGGCGCTCCCGCCGAGGGTGATGATGGCGCCGCCGCGCCGGCGGAGCAGGGGAAGCGCCTCGCGGCAGCAGAGCCACGCGGTCTTCAGATTGCTCTCGAAGAGCGTCTCCCAGTCGTCGATGCCCATCTTGGAGACCGGCGTTTCGAAGAAGTCGCCGACGCCGCAGACCAGGAGGTTCAGCCCGCCGAGCTTGCGGGCGGCGGCCATCAGCTTCTTCGCGCCGGGGGCGCTCGCCATGTCCGCCCGGACGTGGTGATCGCCGGGGCCCCGGCGGCCCG
>JACQFK010000220.1 GCA_016200125.1 Planctomycetota bacterium | reverse complement strand
TCCCGCTCTGCCATCCGCTGGCGCTGACCCAGGTCGGCATCGAGTTCGCCGTCGCCTCGAAGAGCCGGCTGCGCATCAGCTCCCGCGTTGAAGCCTTCGACCGCACGGGGGTGGAGATGGAGGCGCTGACCTCCGCCGCCGTCTGCGCCCTGACGGTCTACGACATGTGCAAGGCTATTGACAGGGGGATGGAAATCTGTAAAATCCGCCTTCTCGAAAAGTCAGGCGGAAAGAGCGGACCTTACATGAGAACTGAGAGACGAAAGCGAAAGTAGTTCACGCCCCCGCTTTCCCTCTTTTTCTCTCTAACCTGAAGGACGTGCCTCATGAGCAAAACCTATCGCGTTGCCATCGTCGGAGCCACCGGCGCGGTCGGCCTCAAGTTCATCGAGTGCATCGAGCAGCGGAAGTTCCCCTGTTCCGAAGTCGTCCTCTACGCCTCCCCGAAGTCCGAGGGCAAGGTGCTTCACGTGAACGGCAAGCCCTGCCGCATCGTGGGGCTCACCCCCGAGAAGGTCGAGAAGTTCGACTTCGCCTTCTTCAGCGCCGGATCCTCGATCTCCAAGGAGTACGCACCGCTCTTCGCGAAGAAGGGCGCCGTGGTCGTCGACAACTCCAGCGCCTGGCGCATGGACCCGGGCACGCCGCTCGTGGTCCCCGAGGTCAACCCGGGCGACATCTGGAAACACAAGGGCATCATCGCCAACCCCAACTGCTCCACGATCCAGATGGTCGTGGCGCTCAAGCCGATCCATGACGCCGCGAAGATCAAGCGCGTCGTCGTCTCGACCTACCAGGCCATCAGCGGCGCCGGCGGCCGCGCGCTCGAGGAGTTCGAGAACGAGGTCCACGCGATGGAGATGAAGACGACCGCCCCCAAGCGGTCCATCTTCCCGCGCCAGATCGCCTTCAACGCCCTCGCGCAGATCCCCCAGAAGGACGCGTTCCTGGCGAACGGCTACACGACCGAAGAGACGAAGATGATCGAGGAGACCAAGAAGATCATGGGCGACGCCACGATCAAGGTCTCCCCGACCTGCGTCCGCATCCCGGTCAAGAACTCCCACAGCGAGAGCGTCAACATCGAGACGGAGAAGAAGCTCACGGCCGCCGAGGCCGTCGCGCTGCTCAAGAAGGCGCCGGGCGTCGTCGTCTGCGAGAAGCAGGAGGACTTCCCGACCCCCGCCGAGGTGAGCGGGAAGGGCGAGACCTTCGTCGGCCGCATCCGGGAGGACTGGACGGTGCCGAACGGCCTGCACCTCTGGGTCGTCGCGGACAACATCCTCAAGGGCGCGGCGCTCAACGCGGTGCAGATCGCGGAAGTCATCATCAAGAAGTAGATGGCCCGTACGCGGAACATCCGCATCGTCGTCGAGTACGACGGCACAAGCCTCTTCGGCTGGCAGCTGCAGAAGGACAGGCCCACGGTCCAGGGCGAGCTGCAGCGCGCGGTCCAGGAGATCGAGGGGAAGAAGGTCCTCGTGATCGGCGCGGGCCGCACCGACGCGGGCGTCCACGCCGAGGGCCAGGTCGCGAACTTCCACACCCACAGCCCGATGCCCTCCCGCAAGTGGCCGGAGGCGCTCAACGCCCACCTGCCGCCCGAGGTCGCGGTGATCGGCGCCATGGAGGTCCCGCTCGCGTTCCACGCCCAGTACGCGGCGACGTCGAAGATCTACCGCTACCGGGTGCTGAACCGCCCGGTGAGGGGCGCGCTGGAGCGGCTTCGCACGCACCTCGTGAAGGCGCCGCTCGACGTCCCGAAACTGCAGGAGGCCGCGAAGATCCTCGTCGGGACGCACGACTTCCGCTCCTTCGGGAGCGAGATGTCGAAGAAGGAGAAGACGGTGAGGACGATCTGCTCCTTCGAGATCGTCGCGCAGGGGCCCTTCGTCGATTTCGTGGTCCACGGCGACGGATTCCTCTACAATCAGGTCCGGTCGATGGTCGGGACGCTGCTGCGGGTGGGGCTGGGCTCCGAACCTCCCGCCTGGGTCCGCACGGTGCTCGAGGCGAAGGACCGGACGAAGGCGGGAGCGAACGTGCCGGCGAAGGGGCTGACGCTCGTGGAAGTGAAGTACGACGGGCCGCCGCGCTGCCGCCCGACCTCCTCCGAAGAGGAATGACGAAGCCGGTCGTCCATCACGTCATCACCCGGCTCATCGCCGGCGGCGCTCAAGAGAACACGATCCTGTCCTGCCAGGCGCTCCAGGACCGTTACCAGATCCTCCTGGTCACGGGACCGCCGGAGGGCCGGGAGGGATCGCTGATCGAGGACGCGCGGCGGCGGGGGATCGAGGTCCGCGTCGTCGAGGAGCTCGTGCGGCCGGTGTCGCCGATCCGCGACGCGGCGGCGCTGCTGCGCCTGAGGGGCATCTTCGAAAGCGGCCATCCGGACATCGTCCACACGCACTCCAGCAAGGCCGGCATCCTGGGGAGGGCGGCGGCCTGGGCGGCGAAGGTCCCGCACCTCGTCCACACGAACCACGGCCTCCCGTTCTACGACGGGCAGGCGCTGCCGGTCCGGGCGCTCTGGTGGGCGCTGGAGAAGGCGGCGTCGACCGTGACGGAGCGCGTGGTCTGCGTGGGCGAGGAGATGCGGCGGAAGTCGATCGCGGCGCGGCTCGGGCGTCCTGAGCGCTTCGAGGTGGTCTACAGCGGCATCGAGACGGACCTGTTCACCGGGGCCGCGAGCTGCCGGGAGTGCCTGGGGATCCCGTCCGACGCGCCGGTCGTGGGGATGGTGTCGCGCATGGCGAAGCACAAGGGGCACCGCTACCTGGTGGAAGCGGCGCCGCCGGGGGTGCATCTCCTGTTCGTGGGCGACGGGGAGGAGCGCGAGGCGGTCGAGCGGCTGGTCGCCGCGCGCGGCCTGAAGGCGACCTTCGCGGGCCACGTCCCGCCCGAAGCGGTCCCGGATCTCATCGCGTCGATGGACGTGCTGGTTCATCCGTCGATCTGGGAGGGCCTGCCGCGGGCGGCGGTGCAGGCCTTGCTGGTGGGGCGGCCGGTGGTCGCCTTCGATTGCGACGGCGCCCGCGAGGTGGTCGTCGACGGGGTGACCGGTCGACTGGTCCCGCCCCGATCCGTTGACGGCCTGTCGGCGGCGATTCGGGAGCTGCTGGGGAGGGCGGACCGGGGCGGTTCGCTGGGTGTGGCCGGCCGGGACCGGGTCATCCGCCGCTTCGACTGGCGGGCGGCAGGGGAGCAGCTCGCCGACCTGTACGCCCGCCTGCTTGGAGGGGGACTTGAAATGAAACAAACCGTTTGATTCGTTTCACGTCCCGGCGTGAAACGAATCAAACGGTTTGTTTCGTTGCATGGGCTTCAGGGGCGCTTGGTGGCGGGGACGCCCAGCGTGGGGTAGATCTCGTCGCGGTAGAGCGCCGCCGCGGCCCGGATCACCTGGTGGGCCCTCTTGGCGCCCTGGAGAGGGCCGACCTTGGCGACCTTCCCCTCGAGCGACTTATAATCGCGCAGGAACTGCTGGATCTCGCGCAGCCGGTGGGCCGGCAGCTCCTTCACGTCGTTGATCCCCATGAACTCCGGGTCGTCCACCGCGACGGCGATGATCTTGTCGTCCTGGCCCTCCTCGTCGGTCATCGTGATGACGCCGATCGGCCGGGCCCGCATGATGCACAGGGGCACCACCGGCTCCTGGCAGAGCACCAGGACGTCGAGGGGGTCCCCGTCGCCGCAGTAGGTCCGCGGGATGAAGCCGTAGTTGGCGGGATAGTGGACCGCGCTGTAGAGGACGCGGTCGAGCCGGAGCAGTCCCGTCGTCTTGTCCAGCTCGTACTTGTTCTTGCTCCCGCTCGGCACCTCGATCACGCAGTGGAAGCTACGGGTGGGGTCCTCCCCGATCGCGACGTCGTGCCAGGGATTCATGGACCGGGAGTATACCGCGCGCCCCGCGGGAGGGCGCGGAAATTCCAACCCGCCACTGCTTGCTTGCGGCGCGGCGAATCCCTGTGCTATCATTAGCCCACAATGCCCGTCGCCCTCATCTCGGATCTGCACTCGAACCAGGAGTCGCTCACCAAAGTCCTCGCGGATATCGAGAGCCAGGGCATCAAGGACGTCTACTGCCTGGGCGACCTCATCGGCTACGGCCCCGACCCGCGCTTCGTCGTCGAGAGGGCGATGAACTGGAAGATCTGCCTGATGGGCAACCACGACGAGGCGGTGCTCAAGGAGGCCTACGGCTTCAATCCCGTGGCCAAGGCGGCGGTCACCTGGACCCGCGACCAGCTCCGCCCGGGCTTCCTCTCGGGAAAGTCGAAGAAGGAGCAGTGGCAGTTCCTCCAGAACCTGAAGCTGACCCACCAGGAGGAGGGCGCGCTCTTCGTCCACGGCTCCCCGCGCGATCCGACCATGGAGTACGTCCTGCGCTCCGACTGCATCGACCTCACCGGCGGCGTGCCCGAGAAGATCAAGGACATCTTCTCCCGCTTCGACCGCGTCTGCTTCGCCGGCCACACGCACGACCCCGGCGTGATCACCGAGGAGGCGCAGTTCATCCACCCCAAGGACTGCAACTACGAGTTCACCTTCGAGAAGGGGAAGAAGTACTTCATCAACATCGGCTCGGTCGGCCAGCCGCGCGACGGCGACACGCGCTCCTGCTACGCGATCTACCACGGCGACAGGGTCACCTGGCGCCGCCCCGAGTACGACTACAAGACCACGATGGAGAAGATCTTCAACACGCCCCAGCTGGATCCCCGCGCCGGGGAACGGCTGGCCCACGGCCGATAAATCGCGGGTGTCCCGGAACGACCTGGTGAGACACTGTCGGAGGGCCGGACGATGAAGGTCACGGTGACGGCGAGGCACGCGAAGTTCACCGACGCGCTCAAGGAGGTGGCGTACCAGAAGGCCCACCACCTGGAGCATTTCTTCGACCACCTCAAGAAGATCGAGGTCATCCTCGACACCGACGGCGACAAGCGCTACGCGGTCGAGATGATCGCCTCCGGTCTCCACGATCACGTGATCGTCTCGCACAGCAGTGACAAGACGGCGCTGGCGGCCCTCGACCAGGTGGTCGAGAAGATGGAGCGCCAGCTCGTGAAGTTCAAGGAGAAGCTTTCCCGCAAGGGAAACCACGATACCCCTCGGAAGTCGGCGGGCGTGGCTCCGCGCGAGGGGTCGGGGGATATGTGGTGGTAAGCTAGGACAGTCCCCAGTCCCCAGGCAGAAGAATCCCCCCCCCGGCGAAGGGCGAGCGTCCACCCCTTGGGGGACAGGAGGGGGGAGTTTCCCGCCTGGGTACTGGGTACTGCGGACGGGGGGCCCCTTGACGGGGGCGCGCGGTTCGACTAAAATCCGCGCGTTACAGCGAGGACCCCGTGAAGCTCACCGAGTTCATCTCCAAGAAAGCCATCATCCCCGCCCTCAAGGCCACCGACAAGAAGGGGGCCATCCAGGAGCTCGTCCAGGCCGCCCGCAAGGCCTATGACGGCGAGCGCTTCGTCGTGGCCGACATCGTCGACGCCATCGTCCAGCGGGAGAAGATCGGATCGACGGGCATCGGCGGCGGCATCGGCGTGCCCCATGCCAAGCTGGAAGGGGTGAAGAACGTGATCGGGGCCTTCGGCCGCGCCCCCGCTCCCTTCGAATTCAATGCCGTGGACGGGCAGCCGGTCGGCCTGATCTTCCTGATCATCGCGCCGCCCGCCAAGAACGAGGTCTATCTGAAAGCCCTCCAGAAGGTCATGTCGGCCCTCAAGAAGCCCAACTTCGTCAAGTTCCTCCGCGGGGCGAAGACCACCCGGGACATCGAGGAAATCTTCCGCGAAGCCGAGGAAGTGGCGGTCTAAGGCCGCCGCCGACATCGATGGAAGCGGAACGCCAGGTCACGATTCTCAACACGCTGGGGCTTCACGTCCGCCCCTCCGCCGAGTTCGCCGGGACCGCGGCCAAGTTCAGGTCGCGCGTCAGCGTGGTGAAGGACGGCCAGACGGTCAACGCGAAGTCCTCGATCGACCTCCTGACGCTCGCCGCGGTGGCCGGCACGCGGCTCACCCTCCGGGCGGAGGGGGACGACGCGGACCTGGCGCTCGACGCGCTGTCGAAGCTCATCGACGGCAAGTTCGGCGAAGAATAGAACCCGAATCACGAGTTACGAAGCACGGCGGAGGGGGGACGGCGCTGCCCGTGATTCGTCATTCGTGATTCGT
>JACQFK010000219.1 GCA_016200125.1 Planctomycetota bacterium | reverse complement strand
GGCGACGGCTTCGATCGAGATGCGCTTCCGTCCGGGAGCGAGGCCCAGCATCAGGATCGCGCGCGGCCGCTGCGTCCGCACGAGGCGCCTCAGCTCGGCCGCCGCGGCGTCGAACTCGACGGGCAGCAGGTGTCCGCCGAGCTCGCGCGCGATTTCGCCGCTCGGATTGCGCCGCTGCCTGCCCCAGGGCGCGAAGCCGGTGACGAGGATGTTCACAAAAATACTATATTCTGACGCGCGCGCCGCGTCCACGTCCGCAACTCAGGAATTACCTGTCGGAGGTATTCGTTGACAGGATGAAGCGAACGCATAAAATCAGCATTCGTAGCGGCAGTAATGCATCGCAACTTGGAGAACACAATCGTGCCGCTGGAACCACGACCGGGGATGTCGGTGCCGATCCCGTGTCGGCACTGCGAGAAGTCGTTGATCCGGTTCACCGTGAGCGAGGGGAGCCACTCGCTGACCTGTCCCCGTTGCGCCTGCGCGACCGAGGTAAAGGTCTACACGGAAGGCCAGAACTACCGGATCAAGACCGCCAAGGGCGCCGTCCGGGTCAAACCCAGCTCTTCCTGAGAGTCGGAGGCGCCCTTCCGCCGCTTCTGTACCCCCATGTCTGCAACTCCGCCCGCGAGAAAACGTCCAGGTTGCTTTCTCAACATGTTGGGAGGCAGGGGCTTGAGAAAACGTCCTGTGTTTTTCTCCCTCAGACCGCGCGGGGGTGGGCGCGATCGTAGACTTCTTTGAGGCGGTGGGTCGTGACGTGGGTGTAGATCTGGGTGGTCGTCAGGTTGGCGTGGCCCAGGAGCTCCTGGACGGCCCGCAGATCGGCGCCGCGGTTCAGGAGGTGGGTGGCGAAGCTGTGGCGCAGCGTATGCGGCGTAACGGGCTTTCTGAGGCCTCCCAGGGCCGCCCGGCGGTCCAGGATGCGGCGGACGCTGCGGACGTTCAGCCGGGTCCCGTTCTTGTTGATGAAGAGGGCGTCGACGCCGCTCATCATCTTCTCGACCCTCACCGCCCGCTCGGGCAGGTACCTCTCGACGGCCCGGGCCGCCCCTGAGCCGAGCGGCGCCAGCCGCTCCTTTCCGCCCTTCCCACGCACCACTGCGAAGCCCTGGTCGAGCTGCAGGTCGGCGAGATCGAGCCCGGTGGCCTCGCTGACGCGCAGGCCCCCGCCGTAGATCGTCTCCAGGAGTGCGCGGTCGCGCCGATCGGTGAAGGAATCGCCCGTCGTCGCCTCAAGGATCTTCATCACCTCCGCCTCGTCCAGGAAGCTCGGCAGGTTCTTGTCGAGCCGGGGCGTGCGGACCTGGCGGACAGGGTTCGAGTCGACCCCGCCCCGCCGGAGGAAGTAGTCGTAGAAGGTGCGGAGGCAGGCGAGCATCCGCGCCATCGAGCTCTTCGAATAGGAGTCGGCGTGCAGCCTGGAGAGGAAGCGGCGGATGAACGCGACGTTGACGTCGGCCGCCAGCAGCTTCGATTCGCCGCCCGCGAAGACGATGAAGCGGTCCAGATCGCCCCCATATGCGCGCACGGTATGGGGAGACAGATTGCGCTCCGTGCGGAGGTGGCGCAGGAACTCTTCCCTAGGACCCATGGGCGAGCATCCGGCTGATCATGCGGTTCGAAACGAACTGGAGATAGCGGGACTGGACGGCGAGCAGCTCCCGCTCGCTGTCGACCCGGCCCTCGGCGAACTCGCGCAGTGCGTGCCGGGTCGACTTCTCGCGAGAGTCGTAGACCTCTTCGAACGCGATGAGAGCGTGGCCGGCGCGGTCGCGAGACAGCGTCAGCGGCCCGCGATGCCAGGATCCGGACTGCAGGAGCCGGTCGAGGTCCTGGCCGGAGAGCGGCCCCGCCGCGACCCGGAGGAACTGGGCCGAGACCGCGATGCGGGGCGGATCGTAGGGGTCGTAGTCGGTGATCGCGCAGGCGAGCACGGCGTCGGCGCGCACGCGGCGGCCGATCCGGATCGCGTCGTCGGCGCTCGCGATCGCCTCGCCGGTCGCCCGGATCTGGGCGGGACGGATGACGCGGATGCCGCCGAGCTTCACGAGCTCCGAGGCGAGGATGTTGGCGAACTCGTCGGCGTCGAAGCCGGAGCCGCCGGTCTGGTCGGCGAAGGGCAGGACGGCCACGACGCGGATCTCGGGCTCGTCCCGACGCTCGACGGGCGCGCAGCCCGCGACGAGGATCAGGAGGGCGGCGGCGCGTCTCATTTCGAATCCTCGAGCGGCTTCACCCGGACGCTGCAGATGTTCTGCATGCCGCCGCGATTGCTGACGAAGAAGACGCGGTCCCCTCCCCAGGCGGGCCACCACTCGGCGGAGAGGTCGTCGGTCAGGCGCATGGTGTAGGCACCGTCGTTCCGCACGATCCAGATGTCGTCGGCCTCGTTGGGGTCGCCGAACTTGCGGGACTCCACGCTCTTGTTGACGGTCGCGTAGGCGATCCAGCGGCCGTCGGGCGAGAAATGCGGGTTGATCGCGGACCAGGACTTCGCCTTGTCGCCGACGAGTTCGCGGAGGCCCGTGCCGTCGGGCTTCACGCACCAGACGCCGCTGCGGCCGCCCGGCGTGCGCGGTTGGGACTGGAAGCAGATCATGGGGTTCTTGGCGTCGGGCGACCAGTCGGGGTAGATGCCGGCGCCGAGGTAGGTCTTGATGCGCGTGGCGACGTCGACGATGACGATCTGCCACACGCCGGACTCGCTGCCGCTCGAGTAGACCAGCTTCCTGCCGTCGGGCGACCAGGACGGTGCGATCTCGTTTTCCGGGTCGAAGGTGACCTGGGTCACGCTGCCGGGCGAATCGATGCGGGTGACGAAGAGGTCCCAGTTCCCCTCCCGGTTGGAGGCGTAGGCGATGAGCTTGCCGTCGGGCGAGACGCGCGGGAAGAGGTTGTCGCCGCTGTTGGCCGTGATCTGGAGCGGGGACGCGTCGAAGGTCTCGCGCACGGCGATCTGCAGGCGCGGCCCGAACTCGGTGGTCGCGTAGGCGAAGAAGGCGCCGTCGGGCGAGGGGCCGGGGTGC
>JACQFK010000229.1 GCA_016200125.1 Planctomycetota bacterium | reverse complement strand
GGTGGCGATCTTCACCAACGGCGTCGCCACGGGCTCGGTCGCCGTGGCGACGGGAGCCCCGGCGTCGGCGGGCGGGCTATACTTGCCACGTGAGCTGGGGGCTGCTTTCGCAAAGCGTGGGCGAGCGCGTCCCCGGGTGATCGAGCGCTTCGCGACCTATGGCTGACGACGACCTTCAGAAGATGTTCGCGGGCTTTTCGGACACGCCGGAGCCCCCTCCGGAGCCTGTTCCCGTCTCCTTCGCCTCCCCCCTCGACCGGACGGACGCTTTGACCGGCACCCGGATCGGGAACTGCGTCCTACAGCGCCAGATAGGGAGGGGGGGGATGGGGGCCGTCTACTTGGCGCATCACGTCGGCCTCAACAAGCCCGTCGCGATCAAGATCATGTCCGCCGCGCTGATCGGGAGCCAGGAAAACATCCAGCGCTTCATCCGCGAGGCCCAGATGGCCGCGTCGCTGGAGCATCCCAACGTTGTTCAGGTCTTCGACGTGGGCGAATCGGTCGGGCTCTACTACCTGGTCATGCAGTACGTCGTGGGCTCCAGCCTTGACAAGGTCCTCGAGGAGCGCGGCCGGATCGCGCTCGCCGAGGCGGTCCCTATCGTCAAGGGAGTCGCCCGCGCGCTGGACGCCGCGCACGAGAAGGGCGTGGTCCACCGCGACATCAAGCCGGCCAACATCCTGCTGACGAAGGACGGGTCCGTCAAGGTGGTGGACTTTGGCCTCGCCCGCGGGGCCGACGGCAGCAAGGGCCTCTCCATGTCCGGCCACGTCGTGGGAACGCCTTTCTATATGTCCCCGGAGCAGGCGCAGGGCATGCCGCTCGACGTGCGGTCGGACCTCTACGCGCTGGGCGCGACGTTTTATCATCTGGTCACGGGAAAGCGCTGTTTCGAGGGGGAGACCGCGCTGGCGGTGCTGCTCAAGCACATGAACGAGCCCGTGCGGCCGCCCCACGAGCTGGTTCCGGACCTCCACCCTGAGGTGAGCAAGATGATCCTGACGATGCTCGCCAAGGATCCCGACGATCGGTACCCCACGGGCCAGGCGGTCGTGACGGCGCTCGATGCGCTAATGGCCGGACGGCCGCTGCCGGCGGCGAGATCCGACCCTGCCGCCGCCCTGCTCGCCATGGGCGGCGAAACGATGCTCGACATGGCGGCGCCCCGGCGTTCCCTGCCCGCCGAGGCCGTCCCCCCGCCGGCGAAAGTCGTTGAAATGAAGCCGGAAATCGAACCCGCCCGGATCGTCCCCGCCCCGGCGCCGCCGTTGCCGGTCACGACGCGGCGGAGGGTCTCCGTGTCCTTCAAGATGAAAGTCCGGGTCTGGCTCGTTCAGCACCGGAGCCACTTGCGGATCGGCGCCGCGGCGGGAGCGATTCTCCTGATCCTCGCGGGAGTCGTGGGGTCGCAGTTCTACCGAAAGCGGCAGAGGGAGGACGAGTTCGCCCGCAACACCGCGTCTGCGATGCGCCTCCACCAGGAAGGCAGGCTGGCCGAATCGCTCGACGCCTGTACCCGCGCCCTGTCGTTCAAGTCGATCCCCGAACTGACCCAGCTTGCGACCGACTGTCGCGTGGGACTCGTCGAGAAACGGGTGCAGGGCCAGGTGACCGAGCTCGAGGCCGCTTCCTTCGGTTCGGGCGCGGAGGGTGCCGCGTACGAAGTCCGTCGCTCTGCGGTGGAGAAGCAGGTGCCGGAGTTGGCGTCCGCCGCTAAGGAGGCGCAGGCGGTTTCGCTCCAGCGCAACCTCGGCCTCTCCGGGGCGATTTCGCTGATGCTCGGAGACGCGGAGGGGGCGGAGGCGCCGCTGCTCCGCGCCCTCGGCCAGGGCCCGGTCGACCCCAAGGTGACCCTCAATCTCGCCCGCTCGTACTTCCTCCGCATCATCTTCCACCGGGCGATCTTCGGCAGCGGGGCCGTGAAGACCGAGCGGATCGTCTCCGTGAACGAGCTCCAGACCCGGATCAGCGACGCGCTGCAGAAGCCCGTGGGGGCGCTCCGGACGCCGCTGGAGGAGGAACTGGTCGACGTCTACCGCCTCCTGGCCCGCGGCGACCGCGAAGGATCCCGGCTTCTGGCCGAGCAGGGCATCGCCAAATTCGGGAAGGGGCGCGGCGTCGAGGAGTTCCGTCTGCTCCTGGCCTGGGTCTCTTCCGACAAGGAGCCGATTCAGGAGCTCGACCGCGCGATCGAGCAGCGGCCCCACTACTATGCCGCCCACCTGCTGCGGGGGCTGCTCCGGCAGGCGGCCAACGACATGGCCGGCGCGCTGAATGATCTCAACCAGGCGGTGCGGCTGGCGCCGACGTCGGCCGTTCCCTATCTCCTGCGGGGCCGGCTTCAGAAGGGCCGGGGGGAGATGGAGAGCGCCATCGGGGACCTGATGCGGAGCCGGACCTTTGCGGCTTCGAACTGGGAGTACCTGCCGTACCTGGACGAGCAGATCAACAGCATCCAGGCCAGGCAGCCCGACAAGTAAGCGCCCGAGTCGTTCAATTGACACTCCCGGGATGCAGGGCTACAATCCACCCCGGACTGACGATTCAGCCCCCCCGGGGGGCCGGGGACTGCAGTCGGCGGACGGGTCACCCCCTGTTCCCGTCCCGGCGGAGGATCCTGGATGGCTAAGTACGAGACCAAGGACATTCGCAACATCGTCCTGGTGGGCCACAACTCATCGGGGAAGACCACGCTCGGCGAGGCGATGCTGTTCAAATCCAAGTCGACCAGCCGGCTGGGCTCCGTGGACGACGGCACCAGCGTGTTCGACTACGAGCCGGAGGAGAAGGAGCGGAAGAACTCCATCGACCTGGCGGTGGCCTCCGTCAACGTGCAGGGCCGTGAGATCAACATCCTCGACGCCCCCGGCTACCCGGACTTCATGGGCGAGGCGATCTGCGGGATGAACGCGGCGGAGACCGCGGTCGTCTGCATCAACTCCGTGGACGGCATCCGCGTCAACACCCGGAAGATGTGGGACCTGGCCCAGAAGAGCGGCGTCGCCCGGATCGTCGCCATCAACAAGATGGACCAGGACAACATCAAGTTCGTCGATCTCGTCGCGTCGATCCGCGAGGGATTCGGGAAGGAGTGCGTGCTCGTCCAGGTCCCATCGGGCTGGGGCGACGCGTTCAAGTCCGTGGTCAACCTGATCAGCACCCCCGACGGCGCCCCCGCCGAGCTCAAGGACCTGGCCGCCGAGGCGCGCGAGAAGCTGATGGAGTGCGACGACG
>JACQFK010000228.1 GCA_016200125.1 Planctomycetota bacterium | reverse complement strand
GCCGCGGCGCCCCGGTCGCTCCGAAGTAGGCCCCCGGGAAAACCCCGATTGCCCTCGCGCGGCCGACGGCCGTACAATCCGCATTGAACTTCATGTCGCGCGACTCCATCCTGATCACGGACTCCACCGGGAGGATCGTCTGGGCGAACAAGCTCGCCCACGACATCGTCGGACTCCCGGCGGGCGGCCTGCTCGGCCGCAACTATCTCGAGTTCACGCCGCCCGACACCCACGCCGACCTGCTCAAGCTCCACAAGAAGAAGCTGCAGGGCGAATCGGTGAGGTTCCGGATCGACCTGGGCAACGGCCGGGTGCTCACCACGACGAGCGGGCCCGTCCGCATCGGGGACCGGCTCTACCTGTTCGCCGTCGGCCGGTCGGCAAAGGGGAAGCCCGCGGGCGACGAGATCCTCGTCGGCCTGCTCGCGGCCGGAGAGATCCTCAAGGAGAAGCGGAGCCGCGTCGACGTCAACTCGCTGCTCCTGGGAGTGCTCAAGCAGGAGGCGAAGGTCCTGAGGGGCAAGGTCTCGCTCGATCCGGGAAATCCGCCGGACGTGCTCGTGAGGCCCTGGCCGGTCCGGATGCTGCTCCGGGATCTCCTGCTCAGGGCGGCCGCGCAGGAGGGCCGGACGCGGGTCGCGACCGGCGGACGCGGGACGCAGGCCTGGGTGAAGGTCGCGCTCGTCCAGAGCATCGCGGCGCGCGGGGCGGAGCTGTCGGTCTGGCGGAGGATCGCGCGGGACCAGGGCGGCCGTCTGCAGCTGCGCGGCCGCACCGTGACCCTCACGCTTCCCACGGCGGGCAAGGCGAGTCCATCTGGAAACGCAAGCACCAGTCAAAACACCAAGACACAAAGACACCAAGAATACTTTTCCTGAATTGGTGTCTTCGTGACTTGGGGGTGAACATCACACTCGCGTTTCCGCCGGGGAAACGCTAATACTTCATGAGCGAGCGCGCGGCGGCGATCACGCCCTTCGGGCCGGGCAGGTAGGCGCTCTCAAGCGGCGGCGAGTAGGGCGCCGGCATGTCGGGGGCCGCCACCCGGAGAATCGGCGCCTCCAGATCGAAGATCGACTTCTCCGCCAGGATCGCCGCCACTTCCGCGCCGACGCCGCCCCGGCGCGAATCCTCGTGGAGGACGATCGCGCGGTGCGTCTTCGCGACGGACGCCGTGACCAGGGCTTCGTCCATCGGCACGATCGAACGGAGGTCGACGACCTCGAGGTCGATCCCCTCGCGGCCCAGGGTCTCCGCGGCGGCGAGCGCGGCGTGGACCATCGGTCCATAGGCGATCACGGAGACGTCGCGTCCCGCCCGCCGGATCAGGCCCCGGCCGATCGGAACCTCGAAGTCGCCCAGGGGCACCGCCTCGGCGCGCTCCGGGCTGAAGATGCCGTAGAGCCCCTTTGCCTCGAGGAAGACCACCGGGTTGTTGTCCCGGATCGCCGCCGTGAGCAGCCCCTTCGCGTCGGAGGGCGTGGCAGGCGCGACGATCTTGAGCCCGGGCGTCCTCAGGAACCAGGCCTCGGGGCACTGCGAATGATAGGGGCCGCCGCCCAGCAGCCTTTCGCCGGTCCCGGTGGCCCCGCCGTAGGGAAGGCGGACGACCAGCGGCACCGCTCGGCAGAAGCGCCAATGGTTCTTCGCGGCGTTGTTCACCAGCGCGTTGAAGCCGCAGGCGACGAAGTCCGCGAACTGCATCTCCACGATGGGCCGCAGCCCCGCGATCGCCGCGCCCACGCCGCAGCCGACGATCGCGCTCTCGGCGATCGGCGTGTTCAGGCAGCGTTCGGGGCCGAACTGCTTCACCAGACCGCGCGTCACCCCGAAGGCGCCGCCGTAGCGGCCGCCCACGTCCTCGCCGAGGACGAACACCCGCGGGTCGCGCTCCATCGCCTCGATCATCGCCTGGCGGATCGCCTCGTCGTAGGTCATCGTCTTTTTTTCCGCGCGCGGGGGCTCCTTCGGCGCGGGATCGACGCGCTCGGCGAACACGCGGTCCTCGAGGTCGGCCGCCGTCGGCCAGGGGGCGGCCTCCGCCGCCTTCTCGGCCGCCGCCGCGCGCGCCGCCGCCTCACCCCGGATGCCGGCGATCTTCTTCGCGTCGAGGAGGCCTTCGTCCGCCAGGCGCTTTTCGTAGAGCGCGATCGGGTCGGCCGCCTCCCAGAGGGCCCGCTCCTCCGCATCCTCGTAGCCCTTGATGCCGCCGGCTCCGTGGAAGCGGTCGTCGTCGTGGTGGGCGTGACCGGGGCGCCGGTAGGTCATCAACTCGAGGAGCGCCGGACCCTTCCCCGCCCGCGCCCGCTCCGCCGCCCAGGCGCCGGCCGCCGCGACTTCGTCGGGGTCGTTGCCGAAGATCGTGACGCCGGGGATGCCGTAGCCGGCCGCCTTGAGCGCGAAGCGCGCCGCCGCCGACTGCTCCGTGCTCCGCGTGCCCAGCGCCCAGTGGTTGTTCTCGATCACGAAGATCACGTTGAGCCGCTGGACCGACGCGAAGTTGACCGCCTCGTGCCACTCGCCCAGCGAACTGCCGCCCTCGCCGAGGAGCGAGAGGAAGACGCGATCCTGCTTCCGGAGCTTGGCGGCGTAGGCCAGGCCGACCAGCGTCTGGGTGCCGATCGCCAGCGGCGCCGTCGGCGGGAGCACGCCCTTCTCCAGCGCGCCGACGTGCAGGTCGCGGCCGTCGAAGGCGGTGCCTTTCTTCCCCACCTGGGAGAGGACGACCCGGACCGGATCGTCGGTGTACATCAGCGTGGCGGCGAGGTCGCGGATCAGCGGACAGACGAGGTCCCCCTCCTCGCTGCCCCGCCGGAGCCGCAGCGCCAGGCCCGCCACCGCCTCCTGCCCGAACCCCCGGAAGCCCTTCTGCGGCGAGGGATGGCCCTCCCAGGCCATCTTCTTCTCCTGGAACATCCGCTTGAGCAGCTCGTCGACCGTGCGGCTGAGCACCATGGCGCGGTGCATCTCGAGCCGCTCCGGCGTCGTCAGCGACGCCTTGAGTTCCTCCCTCCGGTAAAAGCCTTCGACCAACTCCCGCAGCGCCGCCTGGGACCGCCGGGCCGCGTCGGCCGCCGAGACTCCCGGGTACAGGGTCGAGCCGGCCTCCGTCTTGTTCAGCGCGAAGGCGTCGTCGAGCGCGCGGAGGACCGCCGCTCGCGAGGGATCCTTCCGCGCCGCCGGGAGCAGGAAGGGACACTCCAGCGAGAGGAACTCCAGGAGCTGCATGCGCTTCACTATACTTGCGACACCGGAGTCGCCCAACCTTTCGTTGACGCCTGGCCCGCAACGCCCTAAAACAGAAAGCACCATGAACCGGGTCCTTTGCGCCGTCCTGGGCCTGTCGCTTCTCTCCTGCTCCGGCGAATCTACGGACAAGAAGGCGCTCATCTGGGCCCGCAGCGCCGACTCCTCGACCCTCGACCCCGCGGAGATCGAATGGGGGGAGGACGCGAAGGTCATCCAGAGCCTCTACGACTCGCTCGTGACCTACAAGGGCGACAGCGTCGAGCTCGAGCCGAAGCTGGCCGAGCGCTGGAGCTTCTCGCCGGACGGGAAGACGCTGACCTTCGAGCTCCGCAAGGGGATCCAGTTCCATGACGGCACGCCGCTGGACGCCGCGGCGGTCGTCTTCTCCTTCGAGCGCTTCCTCAAGCCCGACCACCCGAACCGTCCGAAGACGCCCTGCCCCTACGGGTCCAGCTTCACGGACATCGTCGATGTCCACGCGGACGGCACCCACCGGGTGGTGTTCACGCTGAAGCAGCCCTCCGTGGTGATCCTCTACAACCTCACCCTCTTCGCCGCCCACATCGTCTCGCCCACGGCGGTCAAGGCGCAGGGCGACAAGTTCCCGGTCAATCCCGTCGGCAGCGGGCCCTACAGGCTGGCGCGCTGGGACCGCGACGTCCGGATCGTGCTCGACCGCAACGAATCCTATTGGGGCCCACGACCGGCGATCGACCGCGTGATCGTCGTCCCGGTGAAGTCGCCCCAGACGGCGATCGAGAAGCTGCGGAAGGGCGAGGTCCACGTGGTCGACCATCCGACGCTCGCCGACCTGAAGACCCTCGGCGCCGATCCGGCCACGAAAGTCGACACGGAGAGCTCGCTCACGGTGAGCTACCTGGGCTTCAACCTGAAGCGCGCCCCCTACAGCGACCCCAACTTCCGGCGCGCGGTGTCGCTGGCGCTCGACCGGAAAACGCTGAACGAGCTGGCCTATCACGGGCTGGCCGAACCCGCGGCCAACCTCGTCCCCCCGCTGCTGTGGAAGAACGCCTGCCCCACCCCGCCCTACGAGGTCGACCTGGAGAATGCGAAGGAGTTCCTCGCCAAGGTGAAGCTGGAGTCGAAGGAGGTCGAGCTGATCCACATGACCTTCTCCCGGCCCTACGTGCCGGAGCCGCTGCGCGCGGCCGAGTTCGTCAAGGACCAGCTGCGCAAGATCGGGCTCGAGGTGAAGCTGACCGGCTACGACAAGGCCGCCTACGACCAGAAGTACAAGGAGGCGAACCACCCGATGTACCTGCTGGGCTGGATCGCCGACATCCCCGATCCCGACAACTTCTACTATCCCCTGCTCCACGGCGACTCGAAGGACAGCATGAACGCCTCCTTCTTCGACGACCCCGAGTTCAACGACGCCGTCCGGAAGGCGCAGTCCGAGCTCGACGTCCCGAAGCGGAACGCGCTGCTGGCCGCAGCCTATGCGCGCTACCGCGAGGTCCTCCCGACGATCCCGCTGGTCCACGTCCGGCAGCTGATCGGACTGTCGAGGCAGGTGAACTACAACATGCATCCCATCGAGTACCGGTTCTACGCGGCGAGCTGGGCCAAGTGACCTCGTACGTCGTGCGCCGCCTGCTGTTCCTTCCGGTGGTGCTCTGGGCGGTTTCCTTCATCGTCTTCATCCTCATGCGCGCCGTGCCGGGCGATCCGACGACGGCGATCGTGGGCGAGAAGGCGCCCCGCGAGCTCCGCGAGCGGGTGCGGCGGGAGCGCGGCTTCGACCGCCCCCTCCTCGTCCAGTACGGGATCTACCTGGGCAAGCTGCTCCGGGGCGACCTGGGAGACTCGTACAAGCGGTCGAACGAGAAGGTCGGCGCGCAGATCGCGAGGAAGCTGCCCCACACGATCGAGCTTAGCGTCGCGTCGATGGCGATCGCGCTGCTGGGCGGCCTGGCCTTCGGCATCCTCTCGGCGGTGTACAAGGGCCGCTGGATCGACTACGCCTCGATGAGCGTCGCGCTCGCCGGCGTCTCGGTTCCGGTGTTCTGGCTCGCGCTGCTCCTGATCCTGGCCTTCACCCCGCCCCTCCCGGTCAGCGGCAACCTCAGCGCCGAACTCCTGGTGACGAACCGGACCGGCTTCCTGCTGATCGACACGCTCCTCATGGGCGAGGGCGCGATGTTCCTCGACGCGCTGCGCCACCTGCTGCTGCCGGCGCTCGCGCTCTCCACGATCCCGCTCGCGATGACCGCGCGCATCACCCGGTCGGCGCTGCTCGAAGTCCTGGAGAGCGACTACATCCGGACGGCCCGGGCCAAGGGGGCCGCGCCCCGCCGCGTGGTGCTGGTCCATGCGCTCCGGAACGCCGCGCTCCCCATCGTGACCCTGATGGGCCTCGAATTCGGCTACCTGCTCGGCGGCGCGGTGCTCACGGAGACCGTGTTCGACTGGGACGGGATGGGGACCTACATCCTCACGTCGGTGCGGGAAACCGAGTACGAGTCGATCGGCGGCGCGGTGCTCGTCCTCGCATTCACGTTCGTGATCGTGAATCTGGCCGTCGACCTCCTCTACGCGTTCATCGATCCGAGGGTCCGCTATGGACAGGCGGAAACTTAGGGTCCTGGTCCGCCACCGGGCCGCGATGGCGGGGCTGGGGCTCGTGATCTTCTTCGCCGTCATGGCGGGGCTGATCGGCCTCCTGAGTCCGCACGACCCGGCGACCTGGCGGCCGGGCGAGCAGAACCAGGGCGCGTCGGCGAGCCACTGGCTGGGCACCGACAACTCCGGGCGCGACATCCTCACGCGGCTGTGATCTCCCGCTTCCTCGACATCCTGCTCTCCTTCCCGGGGATGCTGCTGGCGATCGCGATCGCCGCGCCGATGGGCGCGGGGCTCTGGACGGTGATCCTCTCGGTGGGCGTGGTCGGGATCCCGCAGTTCGCCCGGCAGGTGAGGGCGAGCGTGCTGGCGCTCCGCGAGCAGGAGTTCGTCACGGCGAGCCGGGCGCTCGGCGCGGGCCCGCTGCGGACGCTCTTCCGCGAGGTCCTGCCCAACGCGCTGGGGCCGGTGATCGTGGTGGCGACGCTCGGCGTGGGCAGCTCGATCCTGACGGCGGCGGGCCTCTCGTTCATCGGCCTGGGGGTCGAGGCGGGCACGGCCGAGTGGGGCGCGATGCTGCACGACGGCTACGTGGACCCCGCGCTGCGGCGGACCCTGGCACTCTATTCGGGCCTGGCGATCTCGCTCGCGGTGCTGGGCTTCAACCTGTTCGGCGACGGCCTGCGCGACGCGCTCGACCCCCGCTCCCGCGCCTAAGTGCTACCATTCCAACGACGTTGGAAGGTCAGCCGGTGAGGGGGCCCCAGAGGG
>JACQFK010000036.1 GCA_016200125.1 Planctomycetota bacterium | reverse complement strand
TGACCGTGACGCAGCCGATCATCCCGCTGCAGTCATGGATTCGATTGCCCGGCGTCCAGACGGCGAGATTCTGGCGGGTGCCGGAGTAGAGCCAGAGATGGTCGCCGGTGTTGAAGGTCCGGATCGTGGAGCATCCGGCGCCGCAGAGGAGGATCAGGGCCGCGGCGATCGTCCGTCGCATGACCCTGAAGCGACGGACGACCCGGAAAGGTTCATCGAATCGGCAGCGCCCTACTTCCCCGCGAGGTCCGGCATCCTCAGGTTGACGCCGACCTGGAGCGTGTTGGGATCGCGGATCCGGTCCTTGTTCGCCTCGTAGATGCGCTCGTAGTGGCGCGGCGTGCCGTAGAGCTTCACCGAGATGCCGTACAGCGTATCCCCCTGGGAGACGGTGTAGACCTGCGGAGGCTCGGAGGGCGCGGCGGGCTTCGCCGGGGGCTCCGGCGTCGCCAGGGCCTTGGGCTCCTCCTTGGGAGCCGGCGGGCAGAGGACGGCGTCTCCCGCCGGCGGGCGGACGACGGGCTCGGGAGCCGGGAGCGCCGGCACGAGCATCGTGGCGGCCGGGGACGGCGTTGCAATGACGACCTCGGGCGCGTGGCTTCTCACCAGGTCCCAGGCGATGATGGCGGCGACGCCGACCAGGCAGGCCGCGGCCAGTCCGATCTTGAGCGGGGCGGTCAACATAAGGGGCTCCTCTCTCGCACTGACAGTCTTATCGTCCGGAGAGGCCGGCTTGCTGAAGAGGCGGCATTTTCCACGTCCGGCGACGCAAGTCCCGGATTCCTCCGCCCTCCTCCTCCCCCCGGTCCTCCGGGGGATTCTGGCACTCCAATTGCGCCGTTCCAAGTGTGAGGAACAGTTTCGCCCTGATCCTTGTCTTCTCGCTTGGGGTCGGCCTCGCCGGCTGCACCCCCCAGCAGGTGCCCCTGAAAGTCGCCGAGGTGGAGGGGAAGCATCTGAGCTTTCTTCGCGACGGAGTGACGACCCGCGAGGAGGTCCTTCTTCGCTTCGGAGATCCCACGGGGGAGTACGAGAGCGGACGCATCCTGACCTTCCGCATCGAGGCCAACGAGAAGGGCGTCATCCCCGTCCGACGTGAACTCGACCGCAATTTCGGCGGCGTGACGCAATGGAGCATCGCGAACCTGAGCGTGGTGACGGTATTCGATGAGACGAACATCCTCCGCCGTCACTCCCTCATCGCGGTGAGGCCGTGAGCGCCTTCCGGTCCTTCCTCCTGGGTTCGCTGGCGCCCCTGCTCACGGGCTGCCTCATCATCCCGACGCCGGGGTGGCGCGTTCCCTCCCACCGCTACAACAGCTCCCCGGTCCAGGACATCACCATCGAGACCTGTTCGACGACCCGCGAGGACGTCCTGCTGGCCCTGGGCGAGCCGGACTGGAGCACGCCCTACGGGGGCGCCTTTCTCTACGTGGGCGCCTTCATCGACGCGCTCTTCATCCTCGCCTCCAGCCAGAGTGCCGTGGTCATCCCGATCGGACACTACACGGAGCTGCTCGTGGAGTTCGCGGAGGATGGCCGGGTGAGCCGGGTGAGCGAGCAGCAGAGGCCGATCACGAGCGATTCAAGGTGAATTACCGCAGCAGCGACTGGATCGACTGGAAGGAGAGGCTGAGGTACTTGGCGGGCATGACGCCCAGGGCGAGCGTAAAGGCCGCGCAGGCGTAGACCACCAGCGCCGCGTTGAAGCCCAGGCGCGGCGTCTCCGCCCCCTCCCCCTCCGGCTTCATGTACATGTACACGACCACGCGCAGGTAGTAGTAGAGCGACACCGCCGAGCTCAGCACGCCCACGATCACCAGCGTGTACTCCCTGGCCTGCAGCATCGCCTTGAAGAGCAGGAACTTGCCGAAGAAGCCCGCCGTCGGCGGAATCCCCGCGAGCGAGATCATGAACACCGTCATCGCCAGCGCCGCCCAGGGCTTGCGCTTCGCCAGCCCCGCGAAGTCGCCGATGTCCTCCGCGTCCTTGTCGCCGCGGCCCGCGTAGATCAGGAACGCGAAGGCTCCCAGCGTCATGAACGTGTAGATGAACAGGTAGTAGGTCGCCGCCGCCCCGGCCTCCTGCAGCGACGAGAGGTAGGCCCCCTGCTGGCGCAGCGCCGTCACCCCGCCCAGGATGTAGCCCGTGTGGGCGATCGACGAGTAGGCCAGCATCCGCTTCACGTTCGACTGCCCGATCGCGAGCAGGTTGCCCCCCACCATCGTCGCGATCGAGATCGCCCAGAGCAGCGGCCCCCAGGTCCCCGCCTCCATCCGGCCTGCCGTCAGCAGCAGCCGCAGCAGCGCGCCGAAGCCCGCCGCCTTCACCGCCACCGACATGAAGGCCGTCACCGAGGTCGGCGCCCCTTCGTAGACGTCCGGCACCCACTGGTGGAAGGGCACCGCCCCCACCTTGAACGCCAGCCCGATCCCCAGCAGGACGAAGCCCACCGTCACGAGCGAGCCCTGCTGCACCGCCCCCCCTCCGATCCGCGCGCCGATCTCCGGGATCGAGATCGACCCCGTCGCGCCGTAGAGCAGCGCCATGCCGTAGAGCACGAAGCCCGAGGCGAAGGCGCCCATCACGAAGTACTTCATCGACGCCTCGTTCGAGCGCGCATCCCGTCGGTAGAGCCCCGAGAGCGCGTAGAGCGCGAGCGACAGGATTTCGAGCGCGATGAAGAACGTGATCAGCTCCTGCGCCTCGATGAGCAGCATCATGCCCGACGCCGACAGCAGCAGCAGCCCGTAGTACTCGCCGTGCGCCGACTCGTTGCCCTTCATCGCATCGGCCGAGAGCACCACCGCGAGCCCCGTTGCCGCGATCACCGTCAGCGTGACGAAGAGCGCCAGGGCGTCCAGCTTCACCGAGCCGTTGAAGCCCGTGACCGCGACGAGCTCGTCCTGCCCCTTCGGCGGCATGATCCGGAAGAAGACCGTCGCCAGCGCGAAGGCCAGCGCGAAGTAGCAGAGGAACTCCGAGATGCCCTGCCGCTTCTCGGGCCGCACCAGCGTCCCGGCGGCCACCACCACGAAGGCCCCCGCGATCAGCGAGAGCGCCGGGAGGATGGACAGGACGTCGTCAATGGTGATGTTCAACGGACACCTTCGGAGCCTGGCTGTACCGCTTGACCACGCCGTCGACCGCGGCTTCCGTGCGCTTCAGCACGAGGTTCGGCAGGATGCCGAGCAGGATGATCAGCGCGACGATGGGCAGAAGGTACGCGAGATCGCCCTTCTCCACGTCGCCCACCTTCTCCCGCTCCGGCCGCGTCACGGGGCCGAAGAATACGTCGCGGTAGAGCTTGAGCATGTAGACCGCCCCCAGCACCACGCCCAGGGAGGCGAAGGCCGTCGCCGTCGGATGGTGCCGGAAGGACCCGAACAGCACGAGGAACTCCCCGACGAAGCCGTTCAGGCCCGGGAGGCCGATGGAGGAGAGCGTGACGATCATGAACAGGATTGCGTAGACGGGCATCACCTTCGCCATGCCGCCGAAGTCGTCCACGCCGCGGCGGTGGGTCTTCTCGTAGATGACGCCCACCAGCAGGAAGAGCGCGCCGGTCGAGAGGCCGTGGTTCACCATCTGGAGCACCGCGCCCTGCATCCCCTCCTGCGTGCCGGAGAAGATGCCGAGCATGCAGAAGCCCAGGTGGGCGACGCTCGAATAGGCCACGAGCTTCTTGATGTCGCTCTGCGCCATCGCCATGAGCGAACCGTAGATGATCCCGATCGTCGAGAGCCAGATGAAGGCCGGCGTGAAGTCGACCGCCGCCTGCGGGAAGAAGGGGATCGCGAAGCGGAGGAAGCCGTAGGTGCCCATCTTGAGCAGGACGCCGGCGAGGATCACCGCGCCCGCGGTCGGCGCCTCGACGTGCGCGTCGGGCAGCCAGGTGTGGAAGGGGAACAGCGGGACCTTGATGGCGAAGGAAAGCGCGAAGGCCCAGAAGAGCCAGTGCTGGGTGCCGATCGGGATCATGCCCGGCAGGCGGACCTGCAGCGCGATCACGTCGAAGCTGTGCGCCTGGAGGCCGACGTAGAGGATCGCCGCGAGCATCAGCACGCTGCCGACGATCGTGTAGAGGATGAACTTGACCGAAGCGTAGATGCGCCGCGGGCCGCCCCAGATCCCGATCAGCAGGTACATCGGGATCAGCATCGCCTCCCAGAACACGTAGAAGAGGAAGAGGTCGAGCGCGCAGAACGCGCCCATCATCCCCGTCTCGAGGAAGAGCAGCGCGATCATGAACCCGTTCGACTGGCGCCAGGACGCGCGGATCGCGAGCGGCATCAGGAACGCGGTGAGTGCGATCATCGCGAGGCTGATCACGTCCACGCCCATCGTGTAGCGGATCCGCATCCCTTCGATCCAGCGGACGTCCTCCTTGAACTGGATCTCCGATCCGTGCGAGGGGTCGAAGCCGATCCAGGCCCAGGCCGCGAGCCCGAGGACCACGACCGAGACGCCGAGCGCGGCCCAGCGGACGACCGCGGCCTTCTCCGCCTTGAGCGGAGAGAGCAGCAGTCCCGCCGCCGCCGGCAGGAACGTGATCAGCGTTAGAAGGGGAGCTGCCATGTGTTCCTGAACTGGTAAGCGACGTACGCGAGCAGCGCCAGCGCGCCCAACACGAACGACACGACGCCGACGTTCACCGACCCCGTGTGGGTGCGCCTCAGGGCGCGGCCGATCCCGTAGACCGCCCAGCCCGCCCCGTTGACGAGCAGGGTATCGATGATCACCAGGTCGATGAGGAACCAGACGATCGTCGCGGTCATCTTGACCGGGGCGATCACCGTGTATTCGTAGATCTCGTCGACGTAGAACTTGTTCTCGACCAGCTTGTGGAGCCTCTTCCCGCCGCCCTCGACGAAGCGCTTGACCCAGTCGCGTCCGCCCGCGCGGGCGTAGACCAGCGCCGCGACGCCGGCGCCGAGGAGGAACATCGCCGAGGACAGGATCATGTTGATCCGGGAGGCCTCCTGCTCGGTCTTCGCGCTGATCTCATGGGTGTGGGGCGCCCAGACGGGCTTCAGAAACTCCTCGATCGGATGCTGAAGCAGGCCGCCCAGGATGGACGCGGCGGCGAGCAGCGCGAGCGGCCCCATCATGAGCGCTCCCGGCTTGTGGAGCTCGTGATGCTCGTCATGATGCTCCGGCGGGCTGAAGAACACGACCAGGACCAGCCGCGTGGTGTAGAACGCCGTGAGCAGCGCGGTCGCCAGCAGGATGAGCCAGGCCAGGCCGAAGGCCGGGAGCGAGGCCTTCAGGTAGACCGCGGCCAGGATATGGTCCTTGGAGAAGAAGCCCGAGGTCCCGGGCATGCCCGCGAGAGCCAGGCCGCCCGCGACGAAGACCGCCGCGAGCCCGGGCAGCTTCTTCCCCAGGCCGCCCATTTTCCGGATGTCCTGCTCGCCGTGGAGCGCGTGGATCACGGCGCCCGCGCCCAGGAAGAGCAGCGCCTTGAAGAAGGCGTGCGTCACGACGTGGTAGAGGCCGCTCGTGAACTCCGCGGTCGCGATGCCGGCGAACATGAAGCCGAGCTGGGAGACCGTGGAGTACGCGAGGACCTTCTTGATGTCGTTTTGGGCGACGGCGATGACGCCCGCGAAGAGCGCGGTGGCGGAGGCGACCAGGACGACCAGGCCCATCACCTCCGGCGTGTGGATGTAGAGGAAGTTCATCCGGGCCATCATGTAGACGCCCGCGGTCACCATGGTCGCCGCGTGGATGAGGGCCGAGACCGGCGTGGGGCCGGCCATCGCGTCGGGCAGCCAGACGTAGAGGGGGATCTGCGCGCTCTTGCCGCAGGCCCCCAGGAAGAGCAGCGCCGCCGCGGGCACGGCCCAGCGCTCGTCCACGTGGCCCACGCTCATCGCCTTGAAGTCGAGCGTGTGGAACATCTGCCAGAGGCAGAACAGGCCGAGCAGGAAGCCGAAGTCGCCGATGCGGTTGGTGATGAAGGCCTTCTTCCCCGCGTCGGCGTTCTTGAGCTCCTTGTACCAGAACCCGATCAGCAGGTAGGAGCAGAGGCCCACCCCTTCCCAGCCGACGAACATCAGCAGGATGGAATCGCCGAGGACGAGGATCAGCATCGAGAACATGAAGAGGTTCAAGTAGGCGAAGAACTTCGAGAAGCCCTCGTCGTCGTGCATGTAGCTGATCGAGTAGAGGTGGATCAGCGAGCCGACGCCCGTGACGACGAGGATCATGACGCCGCTCAGCGGGTCGACCGTCAGCCCGAAGGGGATGCTCAGGGCGCCCGTCGTGATCCAGTCGAAAGACGCATGTTGGATCGCGCCCGACTTGGCGACCTCGGCGACGGCCCCGAGGGAGAGTCCGAACGACGCGAGGGGCCCCGCGCAGCCGACGATCGCGGCGATCGCCTTGGGCAGCCGACGCGCGCCGTTGATCAGGAAGCCGATCAGCGGCAGGACCGGAATCAACCAGAGAAGTTGGCTCATCCTTGCAAGCTCTTGAGGTCGCCCGTGTCGACGGTCTTACGGTTCCGGAAGACGGCGATCAGGATGGCGAGGCCGACCGACACCTCGGCCGCGGCCACGCCCATCACCATGAGCACGAAGACGTGTCCCGCGGTGTTGACGTAAAGGCGCGAGAAGGCCAGCAGCGCGACGTTGACGCCGTTCAGCATCACCTCGACGGACATGAGGATGATGAGCAGGTTGCGGCGGGCGATGACGCCGTAGGCGCCGATCGAAAACAGCGCCGCGCTCAGGACCAGGTAGTGCGCGATGCTCATAGCTTCTTCTTCGCCAGGAGGACGCCGCCGAAGACGGCGACCATGATCAGGACCGAGATCAACTCGAAGGGCAGCGCGTAGTCGACGAAGAGCGCGTGGCCGACGCGCTCGACCGACCCGAAGCCCCCCAGCTCCTCCGCCGGCAGCTCGGGGAATTTCCGCTGGTCCTGCCAGAGCGGCAGCGCGATCAGCCCGAAGAGCGCCGCGCACATCGCGCCGATGAGCCCGCGGACCTTGAGCGGGTACTCGACGCCCAGTTCCTCGGGCTTCAGGTTGAGGAGCATGATCACGAAGAGGAAGAGGACGAGGATGGCGCCGGTGTAGACGAGCACGTGGATGGCGGCCAGGAAGGGCGCCTCGAGCCGGAGGTAGATCACGGCCAGGCCCAGGAAGCAGGCGAGCATCGAGATCGCGCTGCGGATGGGGTTTCTCTGGGTGACCACCAGGAGCCCGGCTCCCGCGGTGAGCGCCGCCGCAACGGCGAAAACCGGATCAATCGTGCCCATTTCCCCGCCAGTTCCCCTTGCTTTATCTGCTCAGGAGCTTGTTGATGTCGTAAATCTTCTCTTCCCGCGTGGTCGCGACCTTCGTGAAGGTCGGCGTCAGCTCGATCGCATCGCAGGGACAGGCCTCTTCGCACATGCCGCAGTAGATGCACTTGAGCATGTCGATGTTGAAGACGACCGGGATCTTCTCTCGGTCCGGCCAGGGCGACGGCGCGCCGATGATCTGGATGCACTCCGCCGGGCAGGCCGTCTGGCACATGAGGCAGGCCACGCACTTCATGCGGCCGACCTCGTCCTTCTTGAGGCGGTGCTCGCCGCGGTAGCCCTTGCGCGGGACGTGGACCTCCTCGGGATACGACAGCGTGGCCTTCTTCCGGAACACGCGGCCCAGGGTGTAGCGCATGCCGTTGAGCGCCGCGGGGATGTAGAGCTTGATCGCGAGCTTGAGCACGAATTTCTTGAAGCTCACCTGGCCCCCCCTGACTGCGTCAGCACCCCGATCACCGCCACCGCCGCCACGTTCGCGAGCGCGAGCGGCACCAGCCGCTTCCAGCCGAGGTCCATCAGCTGGTTGTATTTGAAGCGCGGAAGCGTCCAGCGGATGATCACGTAGACGAAGAGGATCGCGACCACCTTCCCGACGAAGACCCCCACGGAGAGCAGGCCGGCGATGAGCGTGTGGCTCTCCGGGTTCGTGATCCCCGGGAAGTGCCAGCCGCCCAGGAAGAAGGTCGTCATCAGCGCGGCCATCACGGTCATTCCCACGTACTCGCCCATCATGAAAAGGGCGAACTTCATGCTCGAATACTCGGTGTGGTAGCCGCCGACCAGCTCGGCCTCGCACTCCGGCAGGTCGAAGGGCAGGCGGTTGTTCTCGGCGAGCGCCGAGACGAAGAACAGGATGAAGCCGATCACGCCGCTCGGGAAGAGCCACCAGTTGCCGCCGCCGATGAGGTTCCAGCCGTGCTCGATCTGGCGGTGGACGATCGCCCGCGGATCGAGGGTGCCGAGGATCTCGCTCTTGTGGCCCGCGGACATCATCAGCACGGCGATGATCGAGAGGCCCAGCGCGAGCTCGTAGGAGACCAGCTGGGCCGACGCCCGCAGGCCGCCGAGGAGCGAGTACTTGTTGTTCGACGCCCAGCCGCCGAAGGCGAGGCCGTAGACGGCGATCGAGAGGACCGACATGGAGAAGAGCACGCCGACGCTCAGGTTCGCCACCTGGAGAGGGACGTCGCCGATCTGGTTCCCGAAGGGGATCACGATGAGACCGAGGGCCGGCGGGACGAGGACCATCAGCGGCGCCATCACGTAGATCAGCTTGTCCGCCTCGTCGGGGATGATGTCTTCCTTGAAGATGAATTTGATCGCGTCCGCGAGCGGCTGGGCGAGGCCTCCGGGGAGGAGGCCGCCGAGGCGGTGCAGGTAGGGGAAGTCCACGCGGTCGGGCCCGACGCGGCCCTGCATGAAGGCGCTCAGGCGGCGCTCGACGATCACCATCAGCGGCGTCAGGCCGAAGACGAAAAAGCCCAGGACGAACGCGATCTTCAGGACGTCAGGCAGTCCCATTGGTCTTCACACCCTGGTTGCCGATCTTTCCGTAGTCGTAGCCGGGCAGCGCCTCGCGGAACACGCCCTCGACGGAGACGGCCGCGGGCCGCGCCTGGAGCGCGACGAGCGCCTCCTGGAGCCACTGCGTCTCGGGCCGCGCGGTCACCGGCGGCTCGACCGCCTTCCGGATCCGCTGGACCCGGCCGTCGACGTTCATGAAGGTGCCGTCCTTCTCCGCCCAGGCCGTGCCGGGAATGACGACGTGCGCCGCCTCGGCGAGCGGGTTCTGGAGGATGTCGCTGACGGCCAGGAACTGGGCCTTTTTCGCCGCCTCGACCAGGTCGGCGGGCAGATGGAAGTCGGGGATGCCGTTCATCACGATGAGCCCCTGGAGGGTTCCCGCCTGGAGCTCCTGGACGACGCGCTGGACGCCGGAGGCGATCGCCTCCTCGCCGAAGATCTTCGCCGCGTAAGCGCGGTTGGGCGTCTTGTCGGCCTCGATCGTGAAGCCGCCCGGGAACTTCTGCGCCTCGCCGCGGGTCTGCGTGAGGACGCCGATCGGCCCCGCCTTGAGGGCCTCCATCAGCTTCTTGAAGAGGTGCATCTCCTCGATCGTGCTGTAGCTGGAGAGGATGCCGGCGATCCGCAGGGTCCGGCCCGTCTCCGCCAGTTCGCGCGGCGACCCGGTCGCCTTGACGAGGCGCCGGTCGCTGGCGACGTAGCGGGTGTTCAGCCGCCCCTCGTCGCACATCCAGTACTGATTGACGTCGGCGTTCGGCCGGGGCTGCAGCCGCTTGATCTCGTTGTCGAGGACCGTGAAGTCGATGTTGCAGCCGCGGCTGCAGGAGGCGCAGACGCTTTCCGTCCGCTTCGTGAACCAGACGCGGGCCTGGTACATGAAGTTCTTGTCGATCAGCGCGCCGACGGGGCAGATGTCGACCACGTTGAGCGAGAGCGGATTGTCGATGGGGATGCCCGGGAAGACGTCCACGACGCTGCGGTCGCCGCGCTCGATCACGCAGAGCTCGCCCGTGCCCGCGACCTCCTCGCAGAAGCGGACGCAGCGGGTGCAGACGATGCAGCGGTTGCCCCAGATGCGGATGTTCGGCCCGAGGTCCTTCGTATGTTTGATCTGCTTGTCTTCCTCGAAGCGCGAGTGGCCCTGCCGGTACTTGTAGGTGTAGTCCTGGAGATCGCACTCGCCCGCCTTGTCGCAGATCGGGCAGTCGAGCGGATGGTTGATCAGCATGTACTCGAGGACCGCCTTGCGGCCGGCGTCGACGTCGGGCCCCTCGGTCGTCACCTCCATCTTGTCGGCGACGGGGTACATGCAGGAGACTTCGAGCTTCTTGGAATTGGAGACCTTGACCAGGCACATGCGGCAGTTGCCCGCGGGCGTGAGCCCCGGGTGCCAGCAGTAGTGCGGGACGAAGGCGCCCTTCTCGAGGCAGATCTTGAGAAGCTTGTCCTTCCCGTCGACCTCGATGTCCTTCCCGTTGAGCTTGATGTTAGGCATGCACCAGCTCTTTCACGTTTCCGTGCTTGAAGGGGCACTTCTTGGCCTGCGTGTGGGCCTCGAACTCGGCCTTGAACTTGGTGACCATGCTGCGCGCGGGCATCGCGGCCGCGTCGGCAAGCACGCAGATCGTGCGGCCGACCATGCCCCAGGCGACCTCGTCGATCTTGGGCACTTCGCCCGCCCGGCCCCTCCCCTGCTCCATCTTGGCCGCGAGCTTCTCGATCCAGCCCGTGCCCTCGCGGCAGGGCGTGCACTGGCCGCAGGACTCGTGGTGGTAGAAGCGGAGCGTGTTCCAGAGCACGTCGACGATGCAGGTCTCGTCGTCGATCACGATGATGCCGCCGGAGCCGAGCATCGTCTTGGCGGCGGCGAGCGCGTCGAAGTCCATGCGGAGCGGCGGGTCGGCCAGCACTTCGGCCGCCGTCAGCATGGGCGCCGACAGGCCGCCGGGGATCACCGCCTTGAGCTTCTTGCCGTCGCGGATGCCGCCGGCGAGGTCGTAGATGACCTCCTTGAGCGGCACGCTGAGCGGGATCTCGTAGTTCCCCGGCCGCTGCACGTGGCCGCAGACGGAGAAGATCTTCATGCCCGGGCTCTTCTCGGTCCCCATCTTGCGGAACCAGTCGGAGCCGTTCTTGAGGATGTGCGTGACCGTCATCAGCGTCTCGACGTTGTTGACGATCGTCGGGCAGCGGAAGAGCCCCTCGACGGCCGGGAACGGCGGCTTGATCTTCGGGTAGCCGCGGTTGCCCTCCAGGGACGACAGCAACCCCGTCTCCTCGCCGCAGATGTAGGCGCCGGCGCCCCGGTGGACGGTGATCGGGAAATCCTTGAGCAGGCCGGCCTGCTCGGCCTCGGCGAGCGCCTTCACGAGCGTCTTCGCGCCGTTCACGAACTCGCCGCGGATGTAGATGTAGGCGCACTTGGCCTTGATCGCGTAGCCGGAGATCAGGATCCCCTCGAGCAGCGCGTGGGGGTCCCGATCGATCAGCATCTTGTCCTTGAAGGTGCCGGGCTCCGACTCGTCGGCGTTGACGACGAGGTAGCGCGGCTTGTCGTTCTTCGCGAGGAACTTCCACTTCTGCCCCGTCGGGAAGCCGGCGCCGCCGCGCCCGCGCAGGCCCGCCTTGAAGACCTCCTCGACGACCTCGTCGGGGTTGCGCTTGCTCTCCCAGAGCTTGAGCCAGGTCTCGTAGCCGCCCCGCTTCCGGTAGTGGTCGAGCGTCTCGCTGCCCGCCTCGAGCACGTGCTTGAGGAGGACCGGCGGGTACTTCGTCCGCGGCACGTCGTACTTCGGGACGGGCGGCTTCCAGGCGCCGGCGCGCATCTGCGCGACCATCGCGTCGCACATCTCGGGCGTGACGTGGTCGACGTAGTCCCCGTTCACCTGCAGGCAGGGCGCGGTGTCGCAACTCGCCAGGCATTCGACCTTCTTGAGCGTGATCGGGTCCTCCGGCTTCAGGAGGCCCTTGAGGTGGTCGTGGACCTGCTCGCTGCCCCTCAGGGCGCAGGGGACGGTCGAGCAGTGCTCGATCACGTACTTCCGGTCCGTCGGCCGCTTGTAATGCGTGTAGAACGTGAAGACGCCGAAGACCTTCGCGGGCGAGATGCCGAGCAGCTTCGCGACGTGGACCATGCCGTCGCTGTCGACGCAGCCGAACTCGCGCTCGAGAAGGCGCAGGGCCGGGAGCAGCGCCGCCTCTCGCTTCGGGTAGCGCGAGCAGATCGCCTCCAGCTCCTGCTTCGTGGCGTCGTTGAATTCTCGGCTCACCGGTCGAGTTCCCCCGCGATGATGTTCAGGCTCGACATCACGGCCACGACGTCGCTGAGCAGGCCGCCCTCGGTCATGTAGGGGAAGGCCTGGTAGGTGTACAGGGAGGGCGGCCGGACGCGCCAGCGGTAGGGCCGCTGCGTGCCGTCGCTCACGAGATAGAAGCCGAGTTCGCCGTTGGGCGCCTCGGTGCAGGAGTACACCTCGCCCTTGGGCGGGCAGACGCCGTGGCCCATCATGTAATTCTTGAAGTGGTAGATCAGCCCTTCCATGCCGCCGCCGGGCGTGTTCATCGCCGTCTTGGGCGGGATCACGATCCGCGGATCGTCGACGTAGATCGGCCCCTCCGGCATGGCCTTGAGGACCTGGTCGATGATCTTGATCGACTCGCGCATCTCGCGGACCCGGACGCGGTAGCGGCACCAGGCGTCGCCCTCTTCCTCGGTGATGATGTCGAACTGGTACTGCTCGTAGCCCGAGTAGGGCCGAGCCTTGCGGACGTCGTAGGGCACGCCGCAGGCCCGGAGCATCGGGCCGGTCAGGCCGTAGCTGATGGCGACGTCGCGCGGCACCGGGCTGATCCCCTGGCAGCGGTCGAGGAAGATGCGGTTGCCGTTGAGGACCGCCTCGATCTCGTCGATCGTCGT
>JACQFK010000199.1 GCA_016200125.1 Planctomycetota bacterium | reverse complement strand
CGCATAGACTCTCGGTAAGCCGTATGCGGGAAAACCGCACGTACGGTTTGAAAGGGAGAGGCTGCCTGTAGGCAGTCTTTTACCAATGGCGGAAAAGGACACCGCGATCCAGGCCGGCGGCAGCCGCTTCCCCGCCACCGCCTGGAGCCTCCTGTCGCGCCTCCGGGACCCCAAGGATCCCCGGGTCCAGGAGTACCTCAACCGCATGATCGAGATGTACTGGAGGCCGATCTACAAGTACGTCCGCATCGCCTGGAAGCGCACGAACGAGGACGCCAAGGACCTCACCCAGGCCTTCTTCATCCATCTCCTGGAGGGCGACCTGCTGGCCAAGGCCGATCCCGAGCGCGGGAACTTCAGGAAGCTGCTGCTGACGTCGCTGAGGAACTTCCTGGCCAACGAGGCGCGGGCGGGCCACGCCCAGAAGCGCGGAGGCGGCCGCTCGATCGTCTCGCTGGACGCCCAGATCGACGACGGGGGCGCGGCCGACCCCAAGGATCCCCAGGAGGCCTTCGAGAGCCAGTGGGCGAAGGAGCTCCTGGGCCGGGCCATCGACGCGCTCTCCCGCACCGTGCGCCCCCCGGTCTTCGCCGCCTTCCGCCGTTTCCATCTCGAGGACGCGGCGGTGCGCGACATCGCCCGCGAGCTCAAGGCTACGGAGGCGCAGGTGGGCCACTACATCCAGGACGCCCGCACCGTCCTGCGCCGGCTCGTGATGGACGAGATCCGCGAGTACGTGCACGACGACACCGAGATCGCCCGGGAGCTGGACGAGCTCTTCAAGGGATGGCGATGAACCTCGATCCCCGCTCCTTCAAGGGGCTGTCCCGTTTCCTCGCGCCCTCGGCGGGCGGGCCCGTCGCGGACCGCGCCGTGGGCGAAAAGCTGATCACGACCGAGCAGCTCCAGGAGTGCGTCGCCGAGCAGGACCGCTCGGGGCGGCCGCTCGACGAGATCCTGGTGGAGCGCGGCTACCTGAAGGCGGACGACGTCACGCGGCTCCGCTCGCCCGCGGTGCCGGCCGAGGTCGTCCCCTGGCTCTCCGACCCGGACCGGGTGCTCGACCACTACGTCCTCGTCTCGCTGCTGGGCACGGGCGGGATGGCGGAGGTGTGGAAGGCCTGGGACCGCTCGCTGGGCCGCTGGGTCGCGGTGAAGTACCTGAAGCGGGAGATCGGCCATCCCTCGCAGCGGATCGAGCGGGAGGGGCGGATGGCGGGGCAGCTCTCGCATCCGTCGATCATCACGATCTTCGAGCGGGGCCAGCACGGGGGGCGGGCTTATCTCGTGATGCCCTTCGTGGACGGGGCGTCGCCCAAGATGCCGCTGCCGGCGAGGGAGGCGGCGCGGCTGGCGGCGGAGGTCGCCCGGGCGCTGGCCCACGCCCACGAGATGGGGGTGATCCACCGCGACGTGAAGCCCGCGAACATCCTGGTGGAGGCGGGGGGCCGGGTGGTGCTGGCGGACTTCGGGCTGGCGATCCTGGACGACACGGCGACCTCCCGCTGGGCCATGTCCGGCACGCCGGAGTACGCGAGCCCCGAGCAGATCCGCGGCGACGCGCTGGACGCGAGGACGGACATCTACTCGCTCGGCGCGACGCTCTATCACATGCTGGGCGGGCGGCCCCCCTTCTCGGGGGCGGGGCCGGACGAGATCACGGAGAAGGTGCTGAAGGAGGAGCCGCCGCCGCTTCGGGACGCGCCGAAGCCGCTGGCGTCGCTGGTCCGGCGGGCCATGTCGCGCGACCGGGAGAAGCGCTTCGCGACCGTGGAGGAGTTCGCGGCGGCGCTCGAGTCGTGGATGGAGAAGGCGCGCCCCGGTCTGAGAGTGAAGCCCGCCTGGATCGCGATCGCGGTGCTGGCGACGGTGGTACCCTGGGGGGCGACGCTGCTGATCCTCTCGCAGGCGCAGAAGCAGGAGGAGCGCCAGCAGGTGCTGCAGGCGCTGCGGGACGGGGACCGCAAGCTGGCGCTGGCGGAGCGGCGACGCTCGGACCCGGCGAGCACGGAAGAGGAGGTCCGGGCCGCGGCGCGGCAGGCGATGTCCGAATTTACGCGGGCACTGCGCTGGGCGGGAGGGCGGGACGCCGAGGCCCAGATCGGGATCGGCCGCTGCCAGGAAATGATGGGGGACGATCGCCAGGCGGAGGAGTCGTACCAGGCGGCGGAGGGGGGTGGCTCTGGGGTCGCAGGCTGCTGGAGGGTCGGAAGGACCGGGACTGGAAGGCGAGGATCCTGAAGGACGTGGCGCCACCGCACGCGGTGCGGCTGCTGGCGGAGGGGCGCTGGGAGGAACTGTTGTCGTCCGGCGCGGCGGACCAGGACGACGCGCTCGACCTGCTGCGGACCGCGGCGGCGATCGAGCTGAAGCGCTGGGACGATGCGCTGCGGCACTCGGGGGCCGCCTTGCGGCTTCGTCCGCGGGACAGCACGCTGTTCTTCTATCGGGGGGTGGCGCTCGCCGGCAAGGGGGACCGCGCGGGCGCGGCGGCCGCCTGGCAGGAGGCGCTCAAGCACAAGCCGGCCGACTGGCCGCTCCAGGCCGAGCTGGTCCGTCGCCAGGTGGAATTGAAATGAACAAACGGTTTGAATCGTTGCAGTGAAACGAAACAACCGTTTGTTTCGTTGCACAAGTCTGGAGGGGGCTGCTACTTGTAGCCCAGCTTGTCGGCCTTCTTCTTCATCATCTGAAGGATCACGGCGCGCTTCTGGGGCCACTTGTCGTCCAGCTCGGCCTTCCACACCTTGACGTCCTTGAAGAGCGCCCACTGGCCGCCGCCCGTGTTGAGCTCCAGGTGACTGCGGTCGGATGAGAGGCCCTCCGCCTTGGCGAGCACCATCTGCTGGTCGTCGATCGTCGCGACCATCTCGTCGCCGTAGATCTCCCAGACCACCGTGTGCCAGGCGCCGTCGTTGAGCTTCATCCGGGTGGAGTCGATTTCCGTGCTCTTGGAGGTGGGCCCGATCCCCGACATCTTCTTGATGTTGAACGAGTCGGGGTTGAGCGAGAGGGCGGAGACGTGCTCCTTGCCGTCGAAGAAGCCGCCCATCCACTTGGCGCCGTCGAGCTTGAAGGAGAACTGGATGACCGCGTTGGACTCCTTCACCGAGCGGGAGGTGTAGGCATGGTGGGCGTCGGCGGGGAGCTCCGCGCCCTTGAGGTTCCCGCTCTCGACGACCCAGTTGCCCTTGCCCTTGTTCCAGTCCTTGGGAAGCTCGGCGCCCTCCCACTTCTCCTCCCAGAGGAGATCGCCCTTCTTGCACATCCAGACCTTGGGCTCCGGGGGCGTCTTCTTCTTGGGGTCGGTCTTCTTGTCCTGCGCGGCCGCGGGGACGAAGAGGCCGGCGACGAGGAGAAGGGCGAGGGTCAACGGCGTGCGCATAGATCCGCTCCTGTAGATTGGGGGTCCGAGGCTCGCGACCTTTGCTAGTTAGTACGTTCCTGCAGGTCCGCAAGCTTCCGCTCCCCCGCCAACAAGTCCGACTGCAACGAAACAAACGGTTTATTTCGTTGCAAGCTCCGCCCGGCGGCGCTCGTGCTCCAACAAATCCGACAGCGTCTGCTCCAGCGGGATCTCCGGCCGCCAGCCCGTGTGGGCGCGGAACTTCGAGGCGTCGCCGGAGCTCAGGTCCGGCCGTCCCGCCGGCGCCTCGACCCGGAGCGGTACCCGGGACTGCGCCACGAGCAGGCGCAGCAGGCGGGCGATCCGGATCGGATCCCCGGTCG
>JACQFK010000198.1 GCA_016200125.1 Planctomycetota bacterium | reverse complement strand
GCCCCCGCCCGCCCCCGCGACACCCGAGCCCGTGCCCGTCCCTGAAGCGAAGGAGCCCGCGTCCGCTCCGCCGGAACCGCCGCCCGCGCGGATCGAAGCGCCCGCCCCGCCGCCCCGCGCCGCCGCCCGGATGGAATCCGCGGCGCCCCGCATTCCTTCGGCGACGGTTCCCCTCGTGTTCGGAGTGCTGGGGATCGCTGCCGTCCTCCTGCTGCCGCTCACCGCCGCGTTCCGGAACAACCGGGTCGTGGAGATCCTCGCCCTCCTGGCCTGGGCGATCCTGGCCCCCTTCGCCCCCTTCGCCTGGTTCACGGCCGAGCGCTACCTCGACCGATGCCGGGTCCTGGGATTCGCTCCGGCCCCCGGAGCGCAGACGGGCAAGATCCTGGGGGCCCTGTCGTCGTTCCTGCTCGTCTTCGAATTCTCCGCGCTGGCCGTCTTCATCGTCATCCAGGCGCTCTCGGGGAAAATCAACTGCCCGCTCTGGAAGTAGCCCTCCCCGGAATTTCTCCGATTTCCTGTAACTCAACCTTTCTCCCTGCGGAGATGTAATAGGGAAAGAGGCGGAAGGATGAGGGCGAGCTTGCTAATTCGAATTAGGGCCCTGGTCGCCGCGGCGCTGGCCGTCGGGATCGCCTCGCCTTTCGGAGTCTCCCAGGAGCAGGCCCCCGCCGTCGACTTCCGCGCCGACCTCCATCCGCTCCTCAAGGCCCGCTGCTTCAAGTGCCATGCCGGCACCCAGCTGGAGTCGGGGATCCGGCTCGACTTCCGGCCCGAGCTCCTCGGCGAGACCAACGGGCGGCCCCTGGTCCTGCCCGGAAGAAGCGGCGACAGCTCGCTCATCAAGGCCGTCACGGGCGCCCTGGGCGCCGACAAGATCATGCCGCCGTCGGGAAAGAAGCTCACGGCCCGGGAGATCGGCCTGTTGCGGGCCTGGATCGACCAGGGCGCCACGTGGGACGAGGAGCTGCTGCCCTCGGTGATCAAGTCCGACCATTGGGCCTTCAAGCGGGTCCGCCGCCCGGAGCCGCCCGACGCCGCGGCCCGGAATCCCGTGGACGCCTTCATCACCGCCGGCCTCCGGAAGCGCGGCCTCACGGCGGCCCCCGAGGCGCCGCGCCGGATCCTGATCCGTCGGCTCTCGCTCGACCTCACGGGGCTCCCGCCCACGCGCGACGAGATCAAGGCTTTCGTGGATGACGCCGCGCCCGACGCCTACGAACGGCTCGTCGAGCGGCTCCTCGCCTCGCCCCGCTACGGCGAGCGCTGGGGCCGGCACTGGCTCGACGTGGCCCGCTACGCCGACAGCGAGGGCTACGAGTCCAACCACCCGCGCCCCTACGCCTGGCGCTACCGGGACTACGTGGTCGACAGCTTTAACCGGGACAAGCCCTTCGACCGTTTCCTCCGCGAGCAGATCGCGGGCGACGAGATGGAGCCCTATTCGGACGAGAACCTGATCGCGACCGGCTTCCTCGCCGCCGCGCGCCTCTCGAGCAACGAGGAGGACCACGCGCTCCAGCGCAACGACATGCTCGTCGACGTGGTGAACGCGACGGCCGCCGCCTTCCTCGGGCTGACGATGAACTGCGCCCAGTGCCACAGCCACAAGTTCGACCCTCTCACCCAGCGGGACTACTACCGGCTCCAGACCTTTTTCGTGAAAGGTCAGCCCAACAATCTCGCGCTCAAGGATCCGGCGCTCTGGACCGAGTTCAACGCGAAGAAGCCCGCGGAGTACGAGGCCCTGGTCCAGCTCCGGAAGATCCTTTTCGAGCGGGGCCGCCAGCGCAGCATCGACCGGCTGAAGAAGAAGATGTCCCCCGAGACGCTCGCGTCGCTCGAGATCCCGGATGAGCAGCGCAGCCCCGAGCAGCGGGAGCTGTTCCGCCAGGCAGATCTCGCGTTCCAGATGACCCCGGAGGGCTACGAGAACGCGATCCCGGAGGAGGACAAGAAGCTCTACGTCGAGACCAAGAAGAAGCTCGAGGAGATCCGGAAGAAGCTGGGGGACGAGCCGGAGGTCTGGGGCTTCTATTCTCCCGCGACGAGCTCCTCGTCCGTCGACGTGCTTCCCTCGAAGGCCTTCTACCCGCTGCCTTACGAGCCGGAGGAGCTCCGCCGCGCGGCCGGCTACCTGCGGATCCGGGGCGAGGTCCACCGCCGCGGCGGGAAGCTGACGCCCGGCTGGCCCGAGGTGCTCGGGCCGACGCCGGCCGCCGGGCTGGGCCGCCGGCCGCGTCTGGCGCTGGCCGACTGGATGACCTCGCGGGACAATCCGCTCGTCGCCCGCGTCTGGGTCAACCGGGTGTGGCACTATCACTTCGGCCGCGGGCTCGTCTCGACGCCCGGAGATTTCGGCGTCAAGGGCGCACCGCCCGCCCATCCCGAGCTCCTGGACTGGCTGGCCGCCGAGCTCATGGAGAAGGGTTGGAGCAGCAAGCATCTCCACCGGCTGATCGTCGGCTCGGAAGCCTACCGGCGCTCGTCGCAGTTCGACGCGTCGAACGCGGCGGCCGATCCCGACAACGAGGCCCTCTGGCGCTGGAGTCCGCGGCGCCTCGAGGCGGAGGCGATCCGCGACTCGGCGCTCGCGGTGACCGGCGAGCTCGACCTGCAGTCCGGCGGGGCGCCGGTCGCGACGGAGCAGGTCGACGCCTCCCTCCGCCGCAGCCTCTACCTCATGCAGAAGCGGGACGGCTTCCCGCGCTTCCACGCCATGTTCGACGGGCCGACGGCCAACGAGAGCTGCGCCTGCCGCCAGGTGTCGACGGTCGCGCTCCAGCCCCTGCTCCTGCTGAACAATCCCTTCATGGTGAAGCGCTCAAAGGCGCTGGGCTCCCGCGCCGCCGCGGAGGCGGATGCCCTGTCGGCCGCCTTCGAGCTCGCGCTGGGGCGTCCGCCCACCGAGGCCGAGCGCAAGGCGGGCGAGGCCTTCGTGGAGCGCTCCGACGAGGGGGCGGTCGACCGGCTGGCCGGGTTCTGCTCGGTGCTCCTGAACCTGAATGAGTTCGTCTATCTCGAGTAGGACGATGATCTTCCTCTTCATGGGGGGCGGCCCGAGCCAGGTGGACACCTTCGACCCCAAGTCGCTGCTGCGCGAGCTCCACGGGAAGGACGTGCCGCCGTCGATCGCCCAGGGCATCCCGCGGATCGCGCGGGCGCCGCTGGAGAACCTGCTGGGCTCGCCCTACTCGTTCCGGAAGTGCGGCGCCAGCGGGATCGAGGTCTCGGACCTCTTCCCGGAGACGGCGCAGCGCGTCGACGACCTCTGCGTCATCCGCTCGATGCGCCACGACAACCCGATCCACGCGCCCGCGGAGTACATCGCGCTGACGGGCTCGGGGATCGGCGACCGCCCGAGCCTCGGCGCCTGGGTGACCTACGGGCTCGGCAGCGAGAACCGAAACCTGCCGTCCTTCATCGTCTTCAATTCCGACGGCGGCCAGCGCCCGAACGGCTGGCACGCCGGATTCCTGCCGGCCCGCTACCAGGGCACGGTCTGCGACGGCCCCGAGGGCGTGCAGGACCTCAAGATGCCGGAAGGGACCTTCACCGAGGACCGCCGCGACCAGCTCGAGCTTCTGGGTCAGCTCAACCGCCTGCATCTCCCTCGCCAGGACGGGGACTCCGAGATCGAGGCTCGGATCCGCTCCTACGAGCTGGCCTTCCGGATGCAGGTCTCGGCGCCGGAGGTCTTCGACCTCTCGGGCGAGAGCGAGGCGACGAAGAAGGGCTACGGCCTCGACCACAAGGAGAAGGAGGGGGCCGACTTCGCGCGCCACTGCCTGATGGCGCGGCGCCTCGTGGAGCGCGGGGTCCGCTTCATCCAGGTGCGGGCGGGCAACTGGGACGCCCACAGCAAGCTGGGCGAGAATCACGGCCGCAAGGCGCGGCACACCGACCGCCCCGTCGCGGCGCTGCTGGCCGACCTGAAGCAGCGCGGGCTGCTCGACGAGACGCTGGTGGTCTGGGGCGGCGAGTTCGGACGCACGCCGGCGGCGCAGGGCGGCGCGGGCGCGCAGGCCGGCCGCGACCATTCGCCCTCGGGCTACTCGATGTGGCTGGCCGGCGGGGGCGTGAAGGGCGGACAGGTCATCGGCGCGACCGATCCCGTCGGCTACGCGGTGACCGAGCGTCCCGTCCATCCGAACGACCTCAACGCGACGATCCTCCACGCGCTGGGGCTGGACCAGAACAGGCTCACCTACGTGCATCACAACCGCAAGGAGATCCCCACGGTGCTCGGCGGAGAGATCGTGAAGGAAATCTTCGCCTGAGCTCCTGCCGCCCGGCGCTGTTGAAAAGCGCTCCTCCCTCCGCGTAGAATCATCCACCCGATGGATTCCCCCGCCCGCCCCCGTCGCGCCTTCGCCGAGATCGCCGCGGCGGTCCTGGTCCTGGCCTGGCGCGCGGCCGCGCTGCCGGTCTCCCTTCTAGGGTCCGACTGGCTTTCCCTCCTGGCGGCCTTCTGGATCGTCGCCGTGCTCTCGGAGCGGTCGCGCCTCCGGCCCTGGATCACGTCCGGGGCGATGGCGCTGCTCCTCGTGATCTACCTCTGGGGCCAGATCCCCGCCGCCGCGGCGTTTCTGAGAGCGACTCTGTGATCGTCGGCCTCGTCCTGATGGCCGTCTGCAACGCCGCGGCGCTGGGCGGCGCCTGGGCGCTTCTGGAGAAGCTCCGCAGCGGGCGGCCCGGGATCGACACGGTCCTTTTCCTCGTGATCCACCTCGTGCTCCTCTCCGCCGGGGTGCTGATCGCGGGAGTTCTGGGGCAGCTCCGCCCGATCCCTCTGGGCATCGCGGGCCTGCTCGGCCTGGCGCTCCTGCGCTGGAAGGGGTCCGGGCTTTCGCGCCCGAGGATCGCGTGGGCGGATCTCGACAAGGGACTCCTCCTGGCCGGCGCGGCGATCACCCTCAAGCTGGTCGTCCAGGTCTGGATGCTCGCCCCCAACATCCCGGATGCCATTTCCTATCACCTGCCGAAAGTGGCGGAGTGGACCCGGGCGGGACGGATCACCGGCGAGACCGGACTGGATCCGCGGACGCCGTTTCCCGCGGGCTTCGAACTGATCGAGCTCTGGTGGGTGGTGTTCCTCCACCACGACGTCGTGATCGAACTGGCGGGCCTGGAGTTCCTGCTCCTGGCGGCGGCCGCGACCTATGCGCTCGCCCGGCATGCGGGCCTGACTTCGCGGCCCGCCGGATGGGCCGCGGTCCTCTACGTGCTGACCCCGGGCGTCTCCCTCCAGGCGGTCTCCTGTCTCAACGACCTCCCCGTGGCGGCGCTCCTGCTGGCGGCCTTCGCGCTGGCGGCCGCCCGCGTCCCGCTCCCGCTGCTGCTCGCCCTCGCAGGGCTCGGCTGCGGCGTCAAGCCCACGTTCGGATTCGCGCTGCCCGGGGTGGCGCTGCTCTGGTTCCTGCGGCGGAAGGAGACGCCGGCCGCCTGCGCCGCGCCGCGGCTCGCCTGGGGCGTCGCCGCCGCGGCGATTCTGATCGGAGGCGTCTGGTACGGCCGCAATACCGTGATGTACGGCAATCCCATTCATCCGGTGGGCTCCAGGGGCTACGTGTCGAAGCGGGGCCAGATCGGTCAGCAGGCGGGGCCCCGGATCTCCTCGCTTACGGGCAACCTCTCCTCCCTGGTGGGCGAACGGATCCACGACCGGGCCGCCCCCTACACGAGCGTGATGAAGTACATCGCGGCCTGGGGCGGGGTCGCCTTTGCGTGCGGCGGAATCGCGCTCCTTCTCAAGCTTCGTGAACCGGGACCCTTCCGGCCCCTGGGCCTCGCCTTCGCCGCCTCGATGGTTTTCGTGTTTCTGCTCGTGCTGCCCGACGAATGGGCCATGAGGTTCGTCCTGTTCTTCCCGGCGCTCCTGGCCATCGCCGTGGCGGCGGTGGCGGTCGAGGCGCGCGGGGCGGCCTGGGTGGCGGGAGCCGCGGCCCTCGTCCAGTTCGCCTGCACCGTGGTGCCGGGAGACTTCTACCCGGGGCAGCTGAAGGATCTCTCGCGGCAGGACTGGCGGAACCGGGCGAACGCGCTCATGCCCTGGATCGAGGCGCCCGGAGGAGTCGTCGGGGTCTTCGCGAACGGGGAGGGGATGGAGTACCTGCTGTACCGTCCCGACTACTCTCGCCGCGTGGTCCGCCTCCGCGAGCAGACGGTCGAAGAGGTGGCCGAGACGCTCTACCGGGAGGATGTCCGGCTCGTGTGGTGCTTCCCGGACACGGCGCTGCTGCGGGACTGCCTCCGCAGGGGCCTGCTGCGCCCCCTGAACGACGCATTTTACCTCCGGCGTTGAAGCGGCGGGATGGTAGGCTACCCCTCATGAACCGAAGCGAGTGGGTCCGGGAGGCCGTGCGGAAGATCGAGGCCGACTTCCAGCGTTCGGCCGACACGCACCTGATCCCGGTCGAGCTTCCCGGCTTTCCGACGATCCACCTCTACCTGAAGGACGAATCGAGTCATCCGACGGGGAGCCTCAAGCACCGGCTGGCGCGGTCGCTCTTCCTCTACGCCCTCTGCAACGGCTGGCTCCATGAGAAGAGCAGCGTCATCGAGGCGTCCAGCGGATCGACCGCGATCTCGGAGGCCTACTTCGCGCGGCTCCTGGGGCTTCCCTTCGTGGCCGTGATGCCCGAGTCGACCTCCCCGGAGAAGATCGCGGCGATCGAGTTCTACGGCGGCAAGTGCCATCTCGTGGACGATCCGACCAAGATCTACGGGACCTCGGAGGAGCTGGCCCGGCAGCTGAACGGCCACTACATGGACCAGTTCACCTTCTCCGAGCGCTCCACCGACTGGCGGGCGAACAACAACATCGCCGAGTCCATCTTCGAGCAGATGAGGCACGAGCCGCATCCGATCCCCGCCTGGGTCGTGACGAGCGCCGGGACGGGCGGCACGACCGCCACGGTGGGGCGTTTCGTCCGCTACAAGCACCAGCCCACGAAGCTCCTCTGCGCGGATCCCGAGAACTCGGTCTTCTTCGACTTCTACCGGACCGGCGACCGCTCGCTGCGGCTCGACCACGGCTCGCTGATCGAGGGCATCGGCCGGCCTCGCGTGGAGGCCTCCTTCCTGCCCGAGGTGATCGACGAGATGGTTCGCGTGCCCGACGCGCTGAGCTTCGGCGCGATCCACTACCTGCACGGGAAGCTCGGCCGCCGGGTCGGCGGGTCGACGGGGACGAACTTCATCGCCGCGCTCCATCTGGCGGCGCGCATGCAGGCCAAGGGGGAGAAGGGGTCGATCGTGACGCTCCTGAGCGACCGGGGGGAGCGCTACATCCACAGCTACTACGATGCCGGCTGGCTCAAGTCCCACGGGTTCGACATCGCCGCCCTGCGCGAAACCGTGCGCTCGGCGGCGGAGCAGGGCGGGGCCCTTCCCCCGCTCGTCTCCTGCAGCGCCGAGGAGCGGCGTCGGGGACCGGGCAGCGCTCCCTAGGGTTTTTCCAAGCCCCGTTTTCGACCCCGGTTATCCCGGAGCGATCGTCCAAGGAGCATGGAGATCGAGGTATGACCGGCGGCGAATTCATAGTACTTCTTACTCTCGGGATCGTGGCGGCGTTCGTCGCCATTGTTGTCGGCGTCTTCAGACTCGTCTTCCGAGTGGGTCACGTCGGAGCCCGACGCGCCTGGGCGGGGATGGCGAATTCGTCCCGGAGCCTTTTCGGCCCCGAGGGCTCGCCTGAGGAGCTTTGCAAAGCGCTCCTGAAGAAGCACCTCGATCTCTCGCCTGGCGTTCAAGGTGGCCTCTCGCTCACCTGCTCGGGATGCCGCGGTCGGCTGGATTTCATCTCGGACCGGACGGAGATTCGATTCAGACTGGACGGGCGGGTGAAGGGGTCCTTCCAGGTATCCACGGCGACGTTCATGACACAGCTGGCGGAGGACGATCCGGACGCATTCCGCATCCGGGGGAGTGAATCGCTCTACCAGGAGACTTTCTCGGATCCTGAGCTCGGCCGGATGCTGCGGGATTGGCGCGTTCCCTTCGAATGGAAGTTCGGACCCGAGGAGTCCCTGTTGCATCTTCGGGGAATCCCCCGGGATGAAGAAGAATTGTGGCGATGGCTGAAGGGATCGTACCGTCTGCTGCAGTCCGTTCCCGGATTCGAACCGGAACTCGTCGTGGAGGACGCCGCTCGGCCGTCCCTTTCCCTGGCGAACGGGCTGTGCCAGATCTGCGGAGGCTCCCTCGGAGAGGGCTTTGTAGTGGTTTGTCGCCGCTGCTCCACGCCCCACCACGAGGACTGCTGGACGTATGCCGGTGAGTGTTCGACCTTCGCCTGCCGGGAGCGCCGCTTCGTGAGAGCGTCGTGATACTTGCGGGTGGCAGTCACGGAATTGCGCAGAGTCCTGAAGCGACCCGGCCCCGGCGCGCGTCCTGATATATATGAAGACCCTCGCGGCGGCGCTGGCGTTCCTGCTGGCCGCCCTCCAGGATCCGCCTCCCAAGGAGCCGCCGCCCGATCCCTTCGTCGTGAAGGTCAGCGACATGGTCCGCGCCCGCTGGGCCGCCCAGGTGTCGCAGGCGACCGGCAGCAAGGTGAAGTTCGAGGAGGCGGTCGCCAAGGCGGCGAAGCTGGAGGAGACGATCGTCGCGGAGTCCGCCGAAAAGCTGGGCATCACTCCGGATGAAGTCCGCGACGCCTGGAAGAAGCGCGAGAAGAAATCCCACAAGATGACTTTTGGAGACGGCTCCTGGGTCGTCCTGGGAGGGCAGGACGGCGGACTGGACAGCGAGGTGAAGGGCAGGCCGGTGGCCGACACCACGGACCTGGTCGGCGGAGGCCCGAGCATCCTGACGCGCCGCAAGCCGCCGCCTCCCGGAGAGCCCGTCCCGCTGGGGAAGCCGCTCAAGACCAAGGATCAGTGGTGGGCGACGGCCTCGACCGGTGAGCGCGTCGCGTATGTCGAGGGCGAGTTCATCCGCAAAACCTCGATGGTCGAGAAGAAGGAAGAGTCGAAGAAGTGCTCCACCTGCAACGGGAAGGGCACGCTCAACGTCAATCGCGGCGGCATCGGCCTCACCGTGATCTGCAGCCGCTGCCACGGCACCAAGGACGACGTCATCCTCGTCTACGAGTAGGGCGCTCCCGGTCGGAGCCGCCGATGACTGAAGAACGATCCCCGGTCCCCGCTCGGATCCACGCGGTGGCGCGAGTGACGGTCGCGCTCATCTGGTTCTACCACGGCCTCGTCCCCAAGCTGCTCCTGCATCATCCGGACGAGCTGGCGCTGCTGACGGCCGGCGGCCTGGCGCCGGAGACCGCGGCGTCCGTGGTGGTCGCGACGGGCTGGGCCGAGATCCTGTTCGCGGTCCTGCTGCTCGCGACCTGGCGCCTGCGCTGGTTCATGCTGGCCAATGTCCCGCTGATGGGGATGGCGACGGTCGTGGTGGCCCTGAACGCGCCGCGCTACCTCGGGGCGGCCTTCAATCCGGTCTCCCTGAACGCGGCGGTGATCGCCCTTTCGGCGATCGCGTTCCTGGCGCAATCCGCCCCTCCGATCTCTCGAAACGGGGCAGCGGGGCCCCCTAACTAGGCAGCGGAGACTCAGGTTTGTCCTGAGCCGCTGCCCACTGGGCATCCGGTTTCTCAACGCAGCTTCGCAGCGTGTTCAGTTCCTTGTGGCACGGGAATTGCGCCGGACTGGGTACGGTAAGAACCGCCTGGCTATCGACGGGTGTTTCCGGGGAGGACGAGGCATGACTCGCAGGGGAGCCCAAGTCGCATTGCTGCTTTCCGCCTTCGTCTTGGGAGGATGCTCCCTCAAGACGATGGCGCTCAACTCCGTTGCGGACGCCCTGAGCGGCACGGGGACCGTCTTCTCCAGCGACGAGGATCCGGAGCTGGTTCGCAGCGCGATCCCTTTCGGCCTGAAGACCTACGAAAGCATCCTGGCCGAACTGCCCGAGCACCGGGGGCTCCTCCTGGCGGCGGGGAGCGGGTTCACCCAGTACGCCTACGCCTTCGTCGTCCTGGACGCCGAGCAGATCGAGCCGATCGACCTCAAGAAGGCGCGCGAGATGCGCGTCCGGGCGCGGAAGCTCTTTCTTCGAGGACGGGACTTCGCCCTTCGGGGTCTGGAGGTCGCCCATCCGGACTTCACGCGGAAGCTGCGGGATGATCCGGTGCGGACGCTGAAGGAGACCGACGCCGAGGACACGGCGCTGCTCTACTGGGCGGGGGTCTCCTGGGGCGCGGCGCTGATGGTGGGGAAGGACGACCTCGGGCTCGTCGCCGATCTGCCCCTGGCGGGCGCGCTGGTCGGGCGCGTGCTGGAACTGGACGAGAAGTTCCAATCCGGCGCCGCTCACGAATTCATGATCAGCTACGAGGGAAGCCGGTCCGAGGCGATGGGAGGAAGCGCTGCGCGGGCGCGGGAACATTACCGGCGCGCGATGGAGCTGAGCGGGGGGAAGCGGGCCAGCGTGCCGCTGGCGCTCGCGGAATCGGTCTCCGTCCAGGAGCAGAACCTGAAGGAGTTCCGGGCGCTTTGCGCGGCGGCGAAGGCCGTCGATCCCGACGGCGTCCCCACCCAGCGGCTGGTGAACGTCCTGTCCCGGCGAAGAGCCGAGTTCCTGGAATCGAGGATTCCGGACCTGTTTCTGGATGCCGAACCCGAGGAGAAGAAGAAATGAAGAGCTTCGCAGGGGCGCTGATCGCGCTCGGGCTGCTGTCGACCGCCGCGGGAGCCCAGGACGACAAGAAGGACAAGATCGTCAAGCTCCAGACCCTTGCGCCGGTGGACTCCCCCTGGCACGTCATCCTCCAGGACATGGCCGAGGAGTGGAAGAAGGCCATGAACGGAAAGCTGAGGTTCCCGATCTTCGCGGGAAGCAGCGACGACGAGGTCGTGATGGTCAAGAAGATGCGGCTGGGCCAGACCCACGCCGCCGCCCTGACGGGGGTGGGGCTCTCCGACATCGCGCCCCAGTTCATGGCGCTGCAGCTGCCGATGCTGCTGAGCAGCGATGAGGAGCTCGACTATGTCCGCGACAAGCTCGGTCCGAAGTTCGAGGCGATGCTCAAGAAGGAGCACTTCATCCTGCTCAACTGGGGAGAGGCGGGCTGGGCCCACTTCTTCGGCCAGACGCCGATTCTGTCGGTCGACGACGTCAAGAAGGCCAAGCTGTTCTGCTGGGCCGGCGCCGACGGGGAGTTCGCCGCCTGGAAGGACATCGGGGCCAATCCGGTCTCCCTCATCCCCCCCGAGATCCACGCCTCCCTGGAAGCCGGCCGGATCAACGCCCTGGCGACGACCCCGCTGGCGGCGCTCACGTTCCAATGGTTCCGGAACGCGAAGGAGATGAGCGACATGAACTGGGCCCCCCTGATCGGGGCGACGATCATCACGGAGGCGAAGTGGAATGAGTTCCCGGACGACCTGAAGGCCAAGCTTCTGAAATCCGCGGCCGTCGCCGGGGAGCGGTTCCGGACCGAGACGCGGAAGCAGAGCGTGGTGGCGCTCAAGACGATGCAGGACAACAAGCTGACCGTGCATCACGCGCCTCCGGAGGTCTACCCCGTCTGGGAGAAGCAGGCGCGGCTCGCCTGGCCCAAGCTCATGGGCAAGAGCTACCCCGCGGAGCTGGTCGCGGAGATCGAGAAGCTGCGGGACGAATGCAGGGCGAAGGCCAAGGAAGGCAAAGACAAGTGAAGGCGGCGCTCGCGAAGACCGCCGCGTTCTGGAACAAGACGGAGCTCTGGGCCGCCGGCGTCGCCCTCTTGCTGATGGCGCTGATTCCGGTGGCCGAACTCGTCCTCGGCTGGTTCAACGTCGGCTTCAAAGGCTCCGTCAGCTACGTCCAGCACCTCACCCTGTGGGTGGGCTTCCTGGGCGCGATGGTCGCCTCGCGGGAGCAGAAGCATCTCACCCTGGCGACGGGCATCCACCTCCTGCCGCCGCTGTATCAGAGGATCGCCCGGGTGTTCGCGGCGGTCGCCTCTGTCGCCGTCGCCGCGGGTCTGGCCTGGGCGAGCGCGATGTTCGTGAAGAGCGAAATGACCGCGCCGACCGAGATCGCCGACTGGCTTCCCGTATGGATCGCGGAACTGATCCTCCCGTTCTCGTTCGGAGTCATGGCGATCCGCTTCATCGTCCAGGCCGGCTCCTGGAAGGACCGGCTGATCGCCGCGCTCGGCCTCCCGTTGGCGGCGCTGGTCGGATTCGCCCTGGAAGGGCAGGCCGCGCAGCTCCTCTGGCCCGGAATCGGCCTGATCGTTCTGGCGACGCTCCTGGGCGCGCCCCTGTTCATCGCGATGGGCGGCAGCGCGCTCCTCCTGTTCTTTTCCGACGGGACCCCGGCGGCGTCGATCCCCGTCCAGACCTACTCCCTCATGGTTTCACCGTCGATCCCGACCCTCCCGCTCTTCACGCTCACGGGCTTCATCCTGGCCGAGGGCGGGGCCAGCAAGCGGCTGCTGCGGCTCTTCCGGGCGCTCTTCGGCTGGATGCCGGGCGGCCTCGCCATCGTCGCGACCCTCGTCTGTTCCTTCTTCACCACGTTCACCGGAGCGTCCGGGGTCACGATCCTGGCCCTGGGAGGGCTGCTGTACCCGGTCCTGGTGCAGAGCGGCTACAAGGAGCGGTTCTCGATGGGCCTGCTCACGGCCTCCGGATCGCTGGGGCTCCTGTTCCCCCCCAGCCTTCCGGTGATCCTCTACGCGATCGTGGCCCACGTGGCCATTCCGGATCTGTTCCGCGCCGGGGCCATCCCGGGCACGCTCCTCGTCGCCGCCGTGCTGGGCTACGGCGCCTTGCAGGGCATCCGCTCCAAGGTCGAGCGCCAGAAGTTCAGCCTCCGGGAGGCCGGCGCAGCCCTGTGGGGATCGAAGTGGGAGGCGCTCCTTCCGGTCGTCGCCCTGGTCTGCATCTTCGGCGGCTTCTGCACGCTGATCCAGGCCTCCGCCATCACCGTCCTTTACGCCGTCATCGTGGAGACCCTGATCCACCGCGATCTGCATCCCGGGCGCGATCTTCCGAGGATCCTGACCTCCTGCGCCACGCTGATCGGGGGCGTGTTCGTCATCCTCGGCGTCGCCATGGGACTGACGAACTACCTGGTGGACGCGGAAGTTCCTGCGAAGGCCGTGAGCTTCGTGAAGGCGCGGATCCATTCGCGCGGCATGTTCCTCCTCGCGCTGAACGGCTTCCTGCTCGTCGTGGGCTGCCTGATGGACATCTACTCGGCGATCGCCGTGGTGGTCCCCCTCATCCTTCCCGTCGCCGCGGCCTTCAACGTCCATCCCCTCCACCTGGGCGTCATCTTCCTCGCCAACCTGGAGCTGGGATACCTGACGCCGCCGGTCGGCATGAATCTGTTCCTGTCGTCCTACCGCTTCGAGAAGCCGGTCCTCGAGGTCGCCCGCGCCGCGCTGCCCTTTCTCCTGCTCCTGATGATCGCCGTCCTGCTGATCACCTACGCCCCCGGGCTCACAGGCATCTCGGCGGCTCCCTGAGCCGGCCTCGAGCTACTTCCCCGAGTACTCGATCGTCGTCTCGGGCTCGACGTTGACCTTGACTCCGGGGAAGTCCTTCAGCAGGGCCTTGGCCTCGTCGGGCGACTTCGGCGGGGCCGCGACGAGCTTCTTGAACTTCGGCAGGTCGGCGATGATCTTGTCGAAGTCCATCTCGATGAGGGTCACCGACGAGCCGCTGGCGTGAGGGCTGTTGGTCTTGACGAGCTTCCCCACGTCGATCCGGATGCTCACCTTGAGGCCGCCCATCATCTCCTTCATCATGCCGAGCTGCTCCTCGGGGACGTCGCCCGGGGGCGCCGGCGTCTCGGGCGCCGGCGCGGCCTTCGGCTCCTTGGAGGGGTTGACGACCGTGATCAGGCTGTTCCCGTTGGCCAGCTTCGCGAACTTGAAGGTGATGGGGTCGCTCTTCTTGGCCTGGGCCTTGAAGCCGCCGGCCCCGCCGCCGCCCGGCGGATCCGACATCTCGTTGAGCTTCAGCTTGGTGATGTCCTTGAACGAGTAGGTGACCTTCTGGCCTTCGGAGTCCTTGCCCTTGACGGGCTCGCAGGAGACGAACTCGACGCCCTCGCCCAGCTTGGCGGCCTTCTCCTTGGCGTCCTTTTCGCTGAAGAACTCCGGCTCCTTGGCGTTGTCGCCGCCGAAGGCCTTGGCCATCTCCTTCATTTTCTGGATCGACGTCGTCTTCATCTGCGTGGTGACGACGAGGGTGCCGCTTCCGTCGGCGTTGACCTTCATGACCGTCTCGTCGGTAAAGCAGCCTCCGAGGAGCAGGGCGGCGGCAGAGAGAAGGGCGGCGGGCAGATGCTTCATGGAGTTCCTCCCAAAGGGCCCGGAGCTCGGGCGCCGGGTGATTCTACCCCGGAGCGCCGGAATTGGGAGGGAAAGCGCGACTACCTCAGGACCTGGAACAGGTTGCTGTAGGCGTCGGTCCAGAGGCGGGGCGGCGATGCTCCGGGGTCGGGCGCACGCCCCGCCTTGCGGAGCCGCGGCCCGCCCAGCAGCTCCGGGTCGGACGTGAGCAGGATCCAGCGCGCGTCGAGGATCCCCCGCTTCTCGTCCGCCGCCGAACGGATCTCCCACGACGTTTTTCCGGCGGCCCGGGCCTGCGCGGCGACCTGCGGCCCCAGGTCGAGGTGGCGCGTGGTCAGATGGAGCGCGAGAATCCCGCCGGGCCGGAGCCGGAGGAAGTAGAGGGCGAAGGCCTCCCGGGTCAGCAGGTGCAGCG
>JACQFK010000197.1 GCA_016200125.1 Planctomycetota bacterium | reverse complement strand
GGCCAGATCCTGCGCCACGTGACCCCGGTGCAGGCCCGGCTCCAGCCGGGTGATCACGTCGATCAGGAGGTTGACCTCGTCGACACCCTTCTCCTGCGAAAGCGCGGCGAGCGCCTCGCGGCGGGCCGCCGCAGGTGTACCAGCAGCGCACGCGCCCCTGCCCCGGGACCGAGATCCTCTCCAGCCGCCACTTCCCCGACGCGTGGCAGGGGGACCTCCTCGTCGCGAACGTGATCGGCTTCCAGGGCATCCTCCAGTACCGCTGGGCCGACAAGGGCTCCGGCTTCCAGGGGACGGAGACGACGCCGATCGTCTCCTCCAGCGATCCCAACTTCCGCCCCTCGGACCTCAAGATCGGACCCGACGGCGCGATCTACTTCACCGACTGGCAGAACCCGATCATCGGCCACATGCAGCACAACCTGCGCGATCCGAGCCGCGACCATACGCACGGCCGCATCTATCGCGTGACTTATCCGAGCCGTCCGCTGCTGAAGCCCGCGAAGATCGCGGGCGAGCCGATCGCGACGCTACTGGATCTGCTGAAAGAGCCTGAGGACCGGGTCCGCCAGCGCGTCCGGATCGAGCTGAGCGGAAGGAAGACCCAGGACCTGATCCCGGCCGTCCGCAAGTGGATGGCGGGGCTGGACGCGAAGGATCCGAATTACGAGCACCACATGCTCGAGGCGCTCTGGCTCCACCAGAGCCACAACGTGGTCTATGAGGACCTTCTCAAGCGCGAGCTCCGCTCGGACGAGCCGCGCGCGCGGGCCGCGGCGACCCGCGTGCTTCGCTACTGGCGCGACCGCGTCCCCGCCGCGCTCGACCTCCTCGCCGTCCAGGCGAACGACGAGCATCCCCGGGTCCGCCTGGAGGCGGTCATCGCCTGCAGCTTCTTCGACGACGCGAAGGCCGCGATGGTGGCCCTGGAGTGCCTCAAGCATCCGCGCGACGAGTCCCTCGACTTCGGGCTGAAGGAGACGATGACGCAGCTCGACGCCCAATGGAAGGCCGCCGTGCGCGAGGGCCGGCTCAGCGTCTCGGCGGACAATCCCGCGGCGGCGGAGTTCCTGCTCTCGAACGTGACGACCGCCGAGCTGCTGAAGCTGCCCCGGACGCCGGCGGTCCGGCTGAGGAGAAGGGTGTCGACGAGGTCAACCTCCTGATCGACGTGATCACCCGGCTGGAGCCGGGCCTGCACCGGGGTCACGTGGCGCAGGATCTGGCCCGGCTGCTGATCGACCGCCCCTCCGAGGTCCTGTTCCGCGCCGGCGACCGGATCATGACGCTCGCGAATTCAGGTCCGTATGCCGAAGCCCGCCAGGTCGGCTACGCCGCCTGGGTGACCTTCCTCGGGAACGCCGACGCGCCGTACGGAACGGCCGAGAAGACCGAACAGGGACTGAGGGAGTTCCTCGAGTCGATCCCGCTCCTCGGCAAGCCCGAGCTCCGGGGCGCGCTTTACGGCAGGGTCCGTCCGGTCGCTTTCGACATCCCGGCCCACCTGAAAAAGGCGGGCGACGAGGCGCCGGCCTCGGGCGGCCGCGGGCTCGCCGTCGAGTACTTCGAGCAGCGCGTGCCGAACGTGTCGCTCGAGACCCTTGCAGGCCTGAGGCCCGGCGCGTCCGGCTCGGCGGGCTCGCTCTCGGTCGACCTGCCGATCGTCAAGGCGCACGGCGCCCAGTTCGCGCTCCGCTTCACGGGCAGCCTCAACGTGCCCAAGGACGGCGCCTACACGTTCTACACGGAGTCCGACGACGGCTCGCGGCTCTACGTCGACGGCAAGCTCGTCGTGAACAACGACGGCCTCCACGGGATGGCGGAGAAGGCGGGCAACACGACGCTGAAGGCCGGCGCCCATGCGATCGTCGTGACGTACTTCAACAACGGCGGCGGGGAGGGCCTGCGCGTCCAGTGGCAGGGCCCCGGGATGGCCAAGCAGACGCTCAATGCGTCGGCCCTCGGCGGCGACGCGGACACGATCCAGGACACCGCGATCCGCGCGCTGCCGTCGCTCTCCGGGCACGAGACGGAGGTCTTCGCCGATCTGTCGTCCCTGCTCCTCGACAAGGCCCGGCTGCGGCCCAGCGTGTTCCGCACGATGCTGGAGCTCGACCGCAAGGCCTGGGCCGCCGAGAAGGCGCTGCCGCTCGTGAATGCGATCCTCGCCTATGCCCAGGCCCTGCCCGCGGAGTTGCGCACCACGCCTTCGGCGCTCGACGCGCTCAAGCTGGGCGAAGACCTGGCCGGCCTGCTGTCCAGGGAGGACGGCGACCAGGCGCGCTCGATGCTCAAGAACCTGGGCGTGAGCATCATCGTGATCCGGCCGATCCGCGATCAGATGCTCTTCGACCGCCGCCAGTTCTCGGTCGAGGCGGGCAAGCCGGTCGAGATCGTGTTCGACAACGTCGACATCATGCCCCACAACCTGGTGATCACGCAGCCCGGGGCGATGCTCGAGGTCGGTCAGCTGGCCGAGAAGATGGGTCCCGCCGGGCAGGCGAAGGACTTCCTCCCCGACACCCCGAGGATCCTCTTCGCGACGAAGCTGCTGCTGCCCGGGCAGTTCGCGAAGCTGCAGTTCACGGCCCCGACGAAGGCCGGCGCCTATCCCTACGTCTGCACCTTCCCGGGCCACTACCTGATCATGAACGGCGTGATGAACGTGGTGGAGAAGGGCGCGGCGGTTCCCCCCTCCGTGATGGTGGCCGCCGCCCCCTCCGCCGGGCCCAGCCGGAAGTTCGTGAAGATGTGGGCGATGGCGGACCTGGAGGCGGACGTGAAGAGCCTCTCGGGCCGCTCCTTCGCGAAGGGCAAGGAGCTGTTCACGGCGGCGGGCTGCATCAAGTGCCACACCTTCGCGGGCGAGGGCTCGAAGCTCGGCCCCGACCTGACGAAGGTCACCGAGAAGTACCGGGGCGAGAAGCTGCTCCGGCAGATCCTCGAGCCGTCGACGGAGATCAACCCGCAGTTCCAGGCCCACGTGTTCCAGACCCACGACGGCGACGTGGTCACCGGGGTGATCGTGAAGGAGGACGCGCAGGCCGTCCACGTCGTGACCAACCTGCTGCTCCCGAACGAGGTGAGGGTGGTCGCGAAGGACAAGATCGCCGCGCGGAAGCCCTCGGAGCTCTCGCCGATGCCCACGGGCATGCTCGTCACGCTCCAGAGGGAGGAAATCCTGGACCTCGTGGCCTTCCTGGAGTCGGGCGGGGATCCGAAGAACAAGGCGTTCTCAAGGTAGCTGCCGGATCTGATTGCAGCAATCTCTCGCATTCCGTAAAGTGGGCGCATGACCGACCCGCTTTTCTCCGTCGCCGGTCAGGTCGTCCTGATCTCGGGCGCCAGCCGCGGCATCGGGCGCGGCCTGGCCGAGGGCTTCGCGGCGCGCGGCGCGACCGTGATCGTCACCGGGCGCGAGAAGGAGACCCTCGAAAAGACGGCGAAGGAGATCGGCGGCACGGCCCACGCGCGGGTCTGCGACGTCTCCGATCCCAAGGCGATCGACGCCCTCGTCGCGTCCGTCCACTCGGAGTTCGGCCGCATCGACACCCTCCTCAACGTCGCCGGCGTGAACCGCCGGATGAAGGCGGAGAAGCTGACCGAGGCCGACTACGACTTCATCGTCGACATCAACCTGAAGGGGCCCTTTCTCCTCTCGCTCGCGGTCGGGAAGAAGCAGCTGGAGCGCCGGAAGGGGAACCAGATCAACATCACCTCGCTGAACAACGACCGCCCGCTCCGCGGCGTGATGCCCTACGCCGTCAGCAAGGCCGGGCTGGAGCAGATGACGCGCGCGCTGGCCATGGAATGGGGTCCAAGCGGCCTCCGCGTGAACGCCATCGCCCCGGGCTTCATCCTCACCGACCTGACGAACAAGCTCTGGGCCCAGCCCGTGATGAAGGACTGGGCGATGGCGAATACGCCGCTCAAGCGGCTGGGCAGGCCCGAGGACCTGGTCGGCGCGGCCCTCTTCCTCGCCTCCGACGCCTCCGCCTTCATGACCGGCCAGACGGTCTACGTGGACGGCGGCTGCTCCTGCGGCAACGCATGGCCCATCCCCCTCGAATAACCCTCACGATCCACTTCGTCCGCCACGGCCAGACCGAGATGAACCGCCTCGGCCTGCTCCAGGGCCGCGGCGGCCACGGGCTGCTGCCGGAGGGCTTCGCCGACGCCGAGCGCGCCGCGGAGGACCTCGCGAGCCGC